>JAZBOU010000016.1:0-26138 GCA_036351275.1 Bacteroidales bacterium | reverse complement strand
CGGACTGGAATATCGATACTTCAGCAAACAGGCAATGAGCTTGAAAGCCAATGCCTACCTGGGCAGGTTTTATAATTCCGTGGCAGCATCGGGAAGGATAGATTTCCCGACCAGGCTACCGTTATTCATGGAACTGGGCTATATATACAACGACAAGAACTATTTCAGGAACTCTACCTATTTCTTTGATGATGAAACACCATCCTTCCTGATCTGCAGGGAGAGTTTCGGGTATTTTACCATCGGGATCCCCGCAACACACCGGGGGAAGCTGGTGCTGGGACTGAATTATGGATCCAGGAGGGATGAGTATTACCAGAGCAATTCGTTCTCACGGGAAGATACGGCTGATATCACCTCTTTCGATATGATATCGCCCCATTTGTCATTCGAGTTGAATTCACTGAACAGGAAACAGTTTGCCAATGCGGGAGCACGCTTCCTGGCAGAAGCACGCTATATTTATGGAAATGAAGTGCATACGCCGGGAAGCACCACCATGGAGACAGCTAAAACAGAAAAACTACATTCATGGCTGGAATTCAGGTTGCTGTATAATAATTATTTCGATCATTTTGGTCCCCTGGCCATGGGATTCTATGGAGAAATACTGCTTTCGAACCAGGATTTCCTTTCAAATTATACATCCAGCATCCTGTCGGCGCCCGCGTTCGAGCCGATACTGGAAAGCAAAACCCTTTTCCTGCCCAAATACCGGGCTTATAATTACGGCGCTGTAGGCCTGAAATTCGTGCTGGATGTTTTTCGGAGGATCGATTTCAGGCTTGAAGGTTACCTTTTCCAGCCATACCAGGAGATCCTTTCCGATGAAAACATGAAACCCTATTATGGAAAGGAATTTGCATACAGGTCAGCAATTGCTTCATCATCAATCGTATGGCATACACCAGTTGGACCGCTGAGCCTGAGTGTGAACTATTATGACCGGAACAATGACAATTTCTCGGTGTTCTTTAATTTCGGCTATATCATCTTTAACAAGTCAATTTCTGACTAATCTTGTGTTAGTTGCTGTAATTCTGCATTTTTCAACTCCTTAAAAAGATTTTGCCTCATATAAAATATTGTTATTTTTGCAGTCCTTGAAAACAAGGCACCCTATGTAGTCTTTCATTAGACATTTTTGTAACATCAATTGAATCATGGAAACCAAGAACACTAACGATCAGAATCCGGAAGCGCCCGTCAATCCGGAGGAGAACACCAAAACCGTTAAGAAAGCGGTAACTGAACCTGACGGAAAACCTGAAGAAAAGCCGGAAGAACAGGGAACAGAGGAAGCAGAGAAAAACGAGGATCGGGAATCGAAGATCGAAGAACGAACTACGGAAACTGAACAGCCCGCTACCAGCAGCCAGGAGCAGGAAGCCCCCAGCCAGGAGCCGGAAGCCCCCAGCGAGGAGCCGGCAGCCAGCAAAGAGCAGCCGGTAACCAGCGATCAGGAGCCTGAAGCCGATAAAGGGGATCAGGAAACCCCTGAAACGGCTCCCTCTGCTAAAGTTGCTGAGGAGGATCTTGAAACCGCTAAGGAGGAGCCAGCAGGCATTAAACAGGAGCAGGAAGCAGATGAAGAAGCGCCTTCAGATGAAGATATTGAAGAAGACGATGATGATGAAGAAGATGAAGCGTTCGAAGAATTCTCGGCCGAGGAGTTGATCACAAGGCTGGAGGAGTTGGTACAGAATGAAGATATCGCAGCGATCAAGACAAAAGTGGCGCTCATCAAGGTGGCTTTTATGAAGATCCTCAAAGAGGAAAAGCAGGCTGCAATGGATACCTTCCTGGAAGAAGGAGGCTTAAAAGACGATTTCAAGGCAGAGGAAAGTAAACTGGAAAAAAGATTCAACAAAGCCTTTGAGATATATCGCAGCAATAAGGTGAAGTTCAATGAGGTCCAGGAGAAAGAAAAACTTGAGAACCTTGAAAAAAAGAAGGAAATACTCGAAAAACTCAAAGACCTGATCAATTCAGAAGAAACCCTGAAAAAGACCTATGATGAGTTCCGTGCACTCCAGGCGGAGTGGAAAGAGGTCGGCATGGTCCCATCGGGAGAGGTTTCCAACCTCTGGCAGAGCTATCACTTCCTGGTAGAAAAGTTCTTCGACAAGGTGAAGATCAACAAGGAGCTCCGCGACCTCGACATGAAGAAGAACCTGGAGTTGAAGATAGAGCTTTGTGAGAAAACAGAAGAATTGTTGCTGGAAACGTCCATCATAAAATCATTCAAGCAATTGCAAAAATTCCACGAAGAGTGGAAAGAGATCGGCCCTGTTCCACAGGAACAGAATGAAGAGATATGGGAACGTTTTAAGGCAGCTACCGATAAGATCAACGAACGCCGTCGCGAACACTATGGCAAACTGCAGGAAGAACAGGAGCAGAACCTGTTGGCCAAAACCGGCCTCTGCGAGCAGGCTGAAGAACTGATCTCTACTATTCCCGACAGCATGAAGGGATGGCAGGAACAGACCAAAAAATTGACGGAACTGTTCAATATATGGAAAAGCATTGGCCGTGCGCCGAAAAAGGAGAATAACGAGGTCTGGGAGCGTTTCAGGGGTAGCATGAATACCTTCTATGAGAATAAGAAGGAATTCCTGAAGACCATCAAGGATGAGCAGATGAACAACTACAACCTGAAGGTCGATCTTTGTGCTGAAGCAGAGAACCTGAAGGATAGTACAGACTGGAAAAAAACCACCCAGGAGCTCATTCGCTTGCAAAAGGAATGGAAAAAGATCGGTCCCGTACCTCGCAAGCATTCAGATAAGATATGGAAACGCTTCAGGGCTGCCTGTGACGAGTTTTTTAACAATAAATCGGAATATTTCTCAAGCATTCATGAGAATGAGCAGGAGAATCTTGAGAAAAAGAGAGCGATCATCGAAAAGGTGAAAGCGCATAGCTTTTCCGGCGATAAAGCCAAAAACCTGGATATCCTGAAAGAATTCCAGCGGGAATGGATGAATATTGGCTTTGTTCCGATGAAAGACAAGGACAAGATGCAGAAAGAGTTCCGTGAAGTGATCAATGCCAGGCTTGACGAGCTGAAGATCTCCGAAACAGAGCTCAGCAATGCCAGCTACACCACCAGGATGGAGGCCGTTAAAGATTCACCTGATGCCGGACGCGTGTACCGCAAGGAGATCAATTTCCTCAATGGCAAGATCAGTAAACTCAGCGACGATATCATTCTCTGGGAGAATAATCTGGGGTTCTTTGCCAATTCCAAAAAGGCTGATGTCCTTAAAAAGGAATTTGAAGAAAAGATCGATAAAGCCAGGCAGGAGGTCGCCTCCATGAAAGCCAAGGTGAAATACCTGCGCAAGATGGCCGCTGAATAGCAGGCAGGCATCAATATGTGTTATTTTGTATGTGTTATGTTTTATGTGCTATTTAAATTAAATGATAAATAACACATAGCACATAACAAACACCACATGAATCCAGTATCCAGCATCCAACAATAAGTTTCGTATCTTTATGGTATGGCAGGGAATACATTCGGTACCATATTTCGCTTTACTTCTTTCGGGGAGTCGCATGGAAAGGTAATTGGCGGGGTTATCGACGGCTGCCCCGCAGGGATCCCGCTTGAAATGGAAAGTATCCTGAGGGATATGGAACGAAGGAGGCCGGGCAGAAGGACCGCTTCCAAAAGAAAAGAATCGGATATACCACGTTTCCTCAGCGGACTACTCGACGACACAAGCACGGGTGCTCCCATTGCTTTTGTTATTCCCAATGAAGATGCAAAGCCCGAGGATTATGAATACCTGAAGGAACTGTATCGCCCCTCTCACGGTGACTTCACCTATCATAAAAAATATGGTATTGACGATCACAGGCTTGTGCACCGTGCTTCTGCCCGTGAAACTGCCTCGAGGGTCGTGGCAGGGTGCATTGCCAAACAGGTGCTGGAAAGATCGGGTATTTTTATTGCCGGGATCACCAGCTGCATTGGGCCCCATTGCATCAGCAGGGATTATTCCTTTGAAGAAATGGAGGAAGCAGCGAACACTTCCCTGCAATGCCCCGATAAGGTATTAAGCAGGAAAATGCGTTCCTTGCTGACATCCATCAGGAAGGATGGCGACAGCATTGGCTGTGAAGTACAGGCGATGATCACGGGTGTACCGCCGGGCCTTGGTGAACCGGTTTTCAATAAGCTTCAGTCCACCCTTGCATCTGCTATGCTTAGCATTAACGCAGCCGTTGCATTTGATTTCGGCAGTGGCCGGCATGCTGCAAAAATGAAAGGTTCGGAATATAACGATCTCTTTACCCTGCATAATGGCCATATACGCACTGCCACCAATAATAGCGGTGGTATACAGGCAGGGATCTCCAACGGGGAGGATATTAGCTTCCGGGTGGTCTTCAAACCCATTCCAACCATATCGAAAGAACAACAAACTGTAAACCGGGAAGGCAAACCCGTAACAATACAGGGCAGGGGACGTCATGATGTTTGTGTCGCCCCGAGGGTCGTGCCTGTTGTGGAGGCGATGGCAGGGATGGTTATTCTTGATCATTTGCTTCTCTCTCGGTGTGCCCACCTTTAATAACAAGTATCAAATATCAAATATCAAATATCGAGTCTGTTATCTGTTCATCTTCTTTCTGACAGTTTGGATTGACTTGATAAATATTGCAATCAATTGATTATTTTCATCAATTGCCTTTTCTAAAAGATCAGATCTTTTGCATAGCGACTTATGCTTCATTAATTTGAGATTAATGACGGTCTCCCTCAATTCCTTCAATATAATACTCAGCTTGTGAAAAAGATCTTTTGGTGATTCTGCACTTCTTGCTTCTCCAAAATTCAGTGGCACACTGGTCGATGATCTTAAAATCTGTGATTTTAAGTACTTACTCGCCTCAGAATACTTAAGATTATCACAAATATCCATAACAATTCCGGCAAACACAATTAAGCGGTTTTCTAAATTATCAGCCATCTATCTATTAATACCAAAAACAACAAAATGTCACACAGAAAAATAAAGGAATCTGTTTTTTGTTACTTGATATTTGATACTTGTTATTTACTCAACAAGCATCCCTTTTACATTATTAAAGTCACCATCAACAGGGGCTGGCTGCAACTTTAATATGTGCGCAAATAACGGATAGAGGTCGACATTATTAAAGGTTGGGTGGAGGTAAGCTTTTTTGAAAGCCGGTCCGGTGGCATAGAAGATGGCATGCATATCCGTGTTAAAGTTATCGTAGCCATGATCGCCATAACTGCCACCCCTGTCGTCACGTTCTATCTTAACACGCCAGGCACTGTCGGCGCAAATGATAATATCCTTGCAGCGGGGGTTGGTGCCGTAGTTCAGGCGGGCAGGTACTTCGCCATACTTCCATACGGATAGGTGTTTTGCTTCCTGAAATGAGTTGTACAAAGAATCGATACAACCTTCTTCCGCCAGGATAACAAAGTTCGGATTATAACCCTGTATGTCTTTTACCCAGCTGTCTTTTATGTAGTCTTCCAGGTATTCGGTGCTGTCGGGATAGGAGCGTTGCATGCCATGGTCGGAAGTGAATATGAGGTTGATCTCATCTGCGTTGGGCAGGGCAGCGATCTTATCCAGGAATATGCCCAGCAGCGTATCCTGGTACATGATCATTTCATTGGTTTCTTTCGAAAAAGGCCCGTGTACATGTCCCAGGTGGTCGGGCTCGCTCATGTACCACATGATGAGGTGAGGGCGATGTATCTCCGGCATCTGAAGCCAGGCAATAACCGAGTCCATGCGGTCTTCATAGGGCACTTCCCAATCGTACTTTTTCCAGATGGAGGGGCGGTACCCGCCGATCTCGGCTTCTGAACCCACCCAGAAGAAGGAAGCGCTCTTCATCCCCTGTTTCTCGGCAGTTACCCATATGGGTTCTCCTCCATAGAATGATCCGTCTTCTACAGCTTCTCTGTTTTTTATGGCATAGTGCCTGTCAGTTTCCGGATCATAAAAGGAGTTCATAACGATCCCATGATGATCGGGGTACAGACCAGTTGCCATGGTATAGTGATTGGGAAAGGTCTTGCTGGGGAATGATGGCCTTAGTGAAACGGCCTTCACGCCGCTGGCTGCTATTTTATCAAGGTTGGGCGTCAGGATGCTGTCAGGATAGTCCCAGCGAAAGCCGTCCATAGAAAGCACAACCAGGTAGGGTTGTTCATTTTCCCTGCTGCATGACTGGAGGATGGTGGCTAATCCCAGGGAAAGTAATAATGAAGCCAGCAATACTGATTTTTTCATAGCAAGCAAAGATATTTCAAAAAAATAAAAAAACCCCGGTACAGGATCGTACCGGGGTTATATTTCATGTGTTATAAATTAACGAATTGAGATTTTCACACCGAGGTTCCAGCTAAATGGTAACCCCATGAAAACTTCTGCATTGGCTGCAGTATGGGAAGGTGCACCGGAAAATCCGTTATAAGGACTGTCATCCGTTGCATCTGAAATATAGAGTTGATCGAAAAGGTTGAATACGTGTCCGAAGATCTCAACACCTGTTTTTCCTTTCATAGGCAGCTGATATCCGGCATGCAGATCCCAGATAGAATATGAAGGGATTTTCCAGCTTTGAGCAATATCATCAGGATCTGTCCTGCTGACAACGTTCCAGTCTGACCAGTAGTTGGCATAATGCCTGAATGCAATTGTTACGTAGAGGCCTTTGCATGGGAAGACTGTTCCGGCAAGTGCAAACTGTGTTTGCGGGGCATCTCCTGTCCTCAGGTCTTTGGCATATACATTTATGGTAGTATCAGCATCCGGGTTTCCGTATTCCTTGTAGAGCGCTTCAGTGTTGTTGGTGTTTCTCCAGTTACCCACTGATGCGGCACCATCCAACCTGAAATATTCACTCGGCTGAACGGCCAGTTCAAGTTCAATACCCTGGTGAACTGCGTTCAGACCCATGATAGTGAAGATACCTTCATCATCTGTAATATTATCATAATCGGTAACGTTCACGGTACGGTCATTCCAGGTGGTATGGTATACATTGGCATTGAAGTTGAGGACTCCGTCAGCAGAGCGGTAGTTTACGCCCAATTCTCCTGAAATGAAAGTTTCATTTTCCGGATCTTCGATCAGGTCACCTGTGTTGTCATTGATGGCTGCATCAAGGATCGGTACCTTGGAAACATAACCTGCATTTCCAAATAAGGTCCATGTTTCGCTGACATTGTAGCTCAGGCCACCTTTGAACTGATATCCCAGGAATGGGTCGGTTTCACGTACCAGGTTCTTTGAAGGATCATCAGGATCCTTTAAGAAACGGTTATTCGTTTCATATTTAATATTTGAAATTCCCAAAGTGATATAGGCAGTTAGATTTTCATTGTGGTATTCTGCCTGTGCAAAACCACCAATCCAGCTGATGTCGTTGGTGAAATCATAAGCGATCTTGTCACCAAGCACAACTTTTTTGTTCGGGTTGAATTCATCCGCGTTATCAATATAGAATTTTCCACCCAGCAGGTCACGTACTTCACGGAAGTGATCTACAGAAGCTGTTCTCCAGTCAACACCAAAAACGGTTTTGAAGTTTTCGTTCCAGTCAACTTTCAGTTTTGAAATAGCTCCAATGGTATACTGGTTATTCACTGAATTTCGCAGTATGCCGCGAGCGGTGTCCGATTCCATATTCCTGGCAATTGTAGCATTCCAGTCAAGTATCCTTGGGTCTCCATTATTGTAATCATACCTGATGGAACCATAGGTGCCGGTTCCGCCACCTTTACCACCCGAATAATAAACGGTTGTAAACAGTGAAACTTTTTCGCTCCACTGGGCATACCAGTTAATGTTTGCAAGTGGTTTGTGGAAATAATTTTCCCTTTCCATAATGGAACCCTGATCGTAGCGATCGTGTTCTTTGCCGTTCCACCATTGCTTACCGGTGTAATTCGGATCTACCGAACCCCAGTTCTGGTTGAAAAGCTGGCCTCGTTCGGGGAATTTGTTGAATGCTGCGGTGTCATAACCGGCTATGCTTTGCGCATACTCGTGATTGTAGGTTGCAATATTTGATCTGTAAATATTTTGTCCATGCCTCTGGGGCGCACCCATGGCATAAACTTCAAGTCTGTGCTTGCTGTTTATGTTATAGCTTGCTCCTACATAATAAGCCCACGCATCGGTCCATGTCTGGTTAATGATACCACTACCCACTTTCCTGACTGCGCTCACACTCATGGCGAATTTTTCATTGATTAAACCTGTATGAGCAGTAAGGGTAGCTTTCATGAAATTGCCTGAACCCACTTCGAATTTACCAATTCCTCCTGCTTGCTGTTCAGCCGGACTGGTAATGATGTTCATGGTACCACCGATTGAAGGGGTGGCCAGGTTAACGGCTGAAAGACCTCGCTGTACCTGGATGGAAGAGGTAGCATCACCGATACCATCCCAGTTTGACCAGTATACCCAGCCGTTTTCCATGTCGTTGACCGGAATACCGTTGATCATGATGGCTACGTTACGCTGGTTAAAACCACGAACATTGATCCTGGCATCACCTGCTCCACCACCCTGGGCGGTTGCATAGATACTGGGTGTCATGTTCAGGACCAGGGGGATGTCCCGTGATCCAAGTCTTTCCTCAATTTGCGTTTTGTTGAGGGTCGACATCGCTACCGGCGTTTCCCTTTCCTTCGCACGGTCAGCAATGATGTTGATACCTGCCAGTCCAATGGCACTTGGATCCAGGTGGATCTTACCCATGTTTAGGGTCTTTTCATCTTCGACAGTGATGTCGAATGATTTGGAATAGAATCCCACATATGAGATCTTTACACTGTGGGTCCCGGCGGGAGCTTCGAATTCGAAAAATCCCTTCATGTCGGTCGGACCACCTATTGTCGTTCCTTCAACAACAACTGTAGCCCCGATCAAACCATCATTGGTTTCTGCATCAAGAACTCTACCTTTAACGGTTCCCTGGGCATACAGCATGCCCGATGATAGAACCAAGGCGGCTAGCATCAAAATTTGGTAAACTTTTTTCATAACGAATGAATTTTGGTTTAAAGATTTTGACACTAATGTATAGACTATTATTTATTGGCCTGTTAAAAAAATGTTAACAATAAAGGCGCACTGAATTCCATTTTAGCATTAATTATTTATAATGAATAAATTAGGTGTTGATAGCATGTTGAAAACAAGATAATATAGAATATCTCTAAATAATAAAGTGAATTTGGCACGATAGTTATACCTGTGGCCGGCTACCGGTTAGCGGTTACCGGAAATGGAATAAGATTGCAAATTTCCGGTATTAAAAACTCAGTTTAAGTCCTGCATTTACCGTTCTGCCAAAGCCCCAGAAACCCGAAAAGGTGGCAATGCTGTGATCCTGTCCGTCCAGGCCACGAATGATGTGTTTCGAATTCAGGATATTCAGTACGCTCATATTGAAGCGAGCAGCTTGACCAAATATGTTGAAATCAAGGTTGAAATGCCCGTCGAGGAGGTGGTAGGAGGGGACCCTGAATGGTTGTGACCTGTCGCCGGGATCATTTCTGTTCACCGGGTCGAAGTCGGCATAGAGCCTGTCATAGTATACCCAGTTGAAAGTGAGCGTAAAATGCTCCAGGAAATGGTAGGTTCCGCTCAGGCCCAGCTGCAATTGCGGTGCATCGCCAACATACAATCCGTCGGCGTATACAGCTATGGTGTCCTGCAGAACATTGTTATTATCGTACACTTCGGCTTCAACATCATTTTTCCACTTCCAGTTGCCGACAGATGCCAGTCCTGCTATGCTGATATTGTCGTTCAAACGCTGTCCTGCCTCAATTTCTATGCCTGTGTGCTTTGCGTCCAGCCCCCTGATCAGCACAGGGTCGAGGAACTGGTTATATTCGTTTGCAAGAAAAGCTTTATCCTGCCAGAGGGTATAGTATGCATTCAGCCTGATCCTGCTTTTACCGGTACTGAGGCCATAGCCGGCTTCAAAGGATGTGATCTTTTCATTTGCAAGGTCTTCGGATACCTCATTGGTGAAGTTCCCGAATGCGAACTTATAATATGGTACCCGGGAAAAATAACCCGCATTGGCGTACAGGTGATGAAACTCGTTGATGTTGAAGTTCATGCCTCCCTTAAAGTCATAACCGGCCAGGCTGACCGTTTCGCTCCACGGATCATCAGGATAATTGTAATAATCCACTCTTTTGTACCAGTTCATACTCATCGAACCGGCCAGGAACGCATGCCACCTGCCGGCTGTATGGTCTGCCTGGGCGAAAATATTGGTGTAATGGATCAATGCTCCGTTGTTGACCTTAACTACATCGCCTGTGTATTTCACCTGCTCCCTGCCTGCCACGCCGGCAAGCGACCAGGCGTAATCATCGATATAGAATTCACCGCCTAACAGCTCACGTACCTTTTGCTGCAGGGTGGACCTGAAATAACGGTAGTGGATCCCTCCCGAAAATCTGATGTTCGCACTGAATTCATGGTCGAAAGTCGACATAAGCCCTGCCCAGATGTGTGAGGCCAGGAAATCTGTTTGAATATTTTTGGAAAATCCTTTGACTGTTTCTCCTGTGGCAAGGGTGAAACTGTCGGTATTTGCGGCATTGCTTTCATAGATCGCACTCCAGTTGATTTGCCCGGATGGATTTCGATAGTCCTGTATACTTTTGTCCGTCATGAAGCTGTCAGACCATTTTCCCCCGCCTTTGCCAAACGAAACATAGGCTGCAGTGGCAACAAGCGAACGTTCATTGATATTCCAGTAGTGGTTCAGGCTCAGGTATGGCTTATGATAAAAGTTTTCTGAACTGTTGTTTACCTGTCCGTTGTAACTACCCCAATCCTTGTTGAATTTCAGTCCGTGCTCATCCGTTTCCTGTTCGGTAAGCAGGAAGTTCCGTTGTCCGTGTTTTTCAGGTGATCCCATTCCCACGAAAACCAGTTTATGCTTCGCATTGAACTCCTTGCTGATGGAAAGGAAGTATCCAAAACTCCTCACATATGTTGCATCAACATATCCGGGGCCACGGAGATATGATCCCATGAAGGACACAGCCAGGCCATTTTTCATCATGCCGGTATTATAGCTGAAACCAGCCCTGGCATTGCCATAATCGGTTATGGAAAAGCCCAGGCTTCCGCCTTTCCGGGTAGTGGTAGTATTTGTTATGATATTTATGGTCCCTCCGACAGCATTCATGGCAGAAGGAGCAGCGCCCAGGCCTCGCTGGACCTGTATGCGTGAGGTTACATCGGAGAGCCCCATCCAGTTGTTCCAGTATACCAGTCCGTTTTCAACAGAGGATATTGGGATCCCGTTGAGCAGGAGGGTTATGTTCTCCTGTTTAAACCCGCGGAGGTTCACTGCTGCATCGCCGCTGCCACCTCCTGTCCGTGTTGCATAAACACCAGGTACCATTTTCATGACTTCGGGCAAGGGCTCATCTCCGAGTTGTGTTTCTATAGTTTCTGATTGAATCGTACTCACGCTTATGGGAGATTCCCTGTCGACCGCCACCGAACTGATCACGGTGATCTCATCCAGGCCAATGATCTCGGGTGTAAGCCTGATCTTGCCCATGTCGATCGTGTCGCTGTCAACGACAGTGATGTTGATTGCTGCAGCAGAAAAACCGACCATGCTGATCACTACTTCGTGATTACCAGGTATAAGTTGTAAGCTGAACCTGCCGCTATTATCACTGGTCGTGCCAACATTGTTTTGCTGGTTCCTGATATTCGCCCCCGGAAGGCTTTCACCCGTTGTTGCGTCTGTTACTATGCCTTTGATACAACCCTGGCCAAACCCCTGTAATGCGGGTATAAAAAGAATAGCAAATAAAACACCCATAAATCTTACTCTCATAATTCAAAACTCCCATTCACCAGTAATCATTAATCAATATGAAATCATCAATCTTAAAGATATCATCACTTCATCTTGGGGCAGGAAATATGAGGAATGGTCCAGATACAGCCATGCAACGGCTGTATCTCCTTTCTTCTACCATCCAGACTGTACTGTCGGTACCGGATTTTCACCGGTCCAGTCCCGATATTTCGGGAGTCGCGGACTTTAACCGCCGGTCGGGAATTTCACCCTGCCCCGAAGAAAGTTGTTCAAAAGAACGCGGCAAATGTATGCGAAATAAACAATCATGCAATTGGCTTGTTATTATTTAGAATTATTCTTAGTACAGCCTCACAAAAACTGCTTATAGGTATTTTTGCGTGGGTATAAAAAAATATATAAAAGCTTAGATGTGAGTATGTTTTAAGGTAGAGTTGGTAGAAAGAGTATTGCTATTGATAGATTAATGTTAACAAAATCAGGGTGAGATTTGACAAAGCGCATGCGAATGCGTTATATTTGTAAACAGATTTCTAACCCGAATCTAATATTATAAAGTTGAGACACGGAACGATTATATTCATGTTGCTCATGTTCATGAGCATGTCGACCATAGGCGAAGATTTTCCTGACCGCATTGTGACGAGTAAAGGTGATATTATTGAGTGTGACATAACCCTCGTTAACAGTGAATCCATTTATTATTACTATCTCCACAGGGATATTCGCCGTCCCGGGCAAATTGGTCTTGAGAAGGTTTCAGACTATACCTGGACGGATCATAATCTCAATGAACTTGATGATGAGAACCCCTTCAGGGAGGTTGAAGAGCAAACTAAAAAATGGGGCTATGGTGTAAAATTCGTTCAACAGTTCAATATGCCAATTAAGCACACCATTGTTGCATTCAACGTGAACAAGGGTAATCATAGTTTTTACGTCGGTCCTCATTACACCCATATCGCAGAAAAGCGCATCACGGGTGATACGGACATTAGCTATGCCCAGCACACATACGGTGTGAATTTTGGGTATAATGTCATTATTAAAACCAGGAATGAGAATTTTGATGTGTTCATGCAGCTTGATTTTTCCCTGTATGAAGCGGATTCATGGCACATGGCCGGACCATATTCCGTGGTTGAGTCAGAGCGATCACTGGTTGTTGAAAACTGTATCAGTACCGGCATAAGGTATAATTTTTCTGAAAAGTTGTCCATCCTGGGCGGCTACGGATTTGGTTCTGCAAATGGTTTCTTTTTCGAATTTGAAGACGTCATCCCCCAGATCTATTTAGGTCTTCAGTACCAGATCAAATAAATTCACAGAATTCATGGAATACTGAGAGCACTTGGAATTAGTTCTAAGTTCAGATTTCAAAACTGCTCCCACCTCAAGCTCCGGGCATCAGACCTACAGTATCTTTTTTATAAGCCTCAGCTTGTGCGAATACTTTTTCGTTTCCACATTGAAAATACCCTGGTGGTCTACTTTATCAATGCGGACTTTGCCGGAGGCATGAATGATCTTTCCTTCATGCAGCAGTATGCCCACGTGATTAATGGCCCCCTCTTCATCATCGAAGAACAGCAGGTCGCCGGGCCTGGCATCGCTTATGAAACTGATGGTCTCTCCCTGGGTGGCCTGCTGAGAAGAATCACGAAGCAAGTGCACACCGGCCAGTTTATATGCCATTTGCGTAAAACCGGAACAATCGATGCCAAAAGGCGATCGTCCCCCCCAGGAATAAGGGGTATGGAGGTACATCGTCGACATTTCAATGATCTTCTCCCTTTGTCCTGACTGGGGAATAGGTACAGTAGTGCCCTCAAAAAAATATTCATGTTCTCCGGCAGAGAAGGATTTGTTGGCCAGGCCATGCAAGGAACTTCCGAGCACTATCGGAAACCATGCCTGTATGCTCCTGTTCTCAATCAGTTGTACTATTTCGGTGCTGACATGGCATGATAGCTCATGCAATCGTTTGAATTCAGCTTCGCTTATTCCGTAAAATGATGACCTGTTTATCCACCCTTCATAATTATCGTAGGTTAATCTTACGTGGAGCCATTCTTCAAATTTTTCCAGAACGGCAAAAAGGTCTCCAAAAAGCATCTGGTTGCACATTTCGGTGCGATGGGAGGGTTCAGTCCGCACAGGGACCAGGCTTTGGTCGCAAAAGCCGAATGGCATTGGTTTCTTCTCTATGGCTGTTTCCAAAATAATGGGTTTATGAAACTAATTGTCTGATAAATTGTTTATTAAACGAAAATATAAAAATAATAAGTATTCGCTTAAGGCGGTGTGAAATATGAAAATTTCATATTTTCGCCTGGAATAAGATCACGATGAAAAAAATATTGCTCTTCATACGGAATCAGTATCAGCAAATATTCAAAGGATTTCTTTTTGCGCTGGCGGTGGCCATACTGGTATGGATCTTTCCACAGGAAGGGAAGTTCAAGTATGAATTCAGTAAAGGGAAACCCTGGCTGCACGAAGACCTTTATGCACCTTTTGATTTCTCAATTTATAAACTGGATGATGAACTGGCCGAGGAACGGGAAGCAGCCCTATCCGGTCTGCCCATCTATTTCAACTACCTGAAACCCGACAGCCTGGCGATAGAGAAAGAACTTAAACCTGAGTTTGAACGGTATTGGGAAAGCGCCGTACCGGATTCGATCGACAATGCCGGATACAGGAGCCGGAACTTCAAGGCTTTTCAACAACTGTACTTTTATTTTCTGAACAGGGGGATTATCGACATGGTGCCGGAACTGGAAGACCTTCCGGCGGAATATCCAATCATCGTTGTGCGTAATAATGTTGCCGAAGAATACGACCTGGAAGACCTGCTTAACCTCAATTCGGCCTATGAAGAGATCCGGAAAGAACTGCTAAACAGGGAAGGGCTTGCCACCAATGTCCTGTCAGGCCTTCTGGTCCGTACGCTCAAGCAGAACATTGTATACGATGCGGAAAAAACAAGCATGGAGAAAGAAGCTGTACAGGAAACGATCTCTCCCGTGCACGGAATGGTTCAGAAAGGCGAAAAGATCATCAGCAGGGGAGACATCGTGAATGCAGAACGATTTGCCATCCTGAACTCATTGCGATCGAACTATGAAGAGAACCTGGGCGGTGCCGAAAGTTATTACGTGATCCTGGCCGGGCAGGTGCTGTTGATCGCCATCTCCATTTCGGTACTGTTGCTGTTCCTGCTGGTATTCAGGAAAGAGATCCTGAGCGATAACCGGAAGATCGTATTGATCCTTTTGAATATCATACTCATTATCTTGCTCACAAGCCTTACGATAAGCTTTGATCCGGCTTTCCTGTACCTCGTGCCAATCTGCCTGGTCCCGATCATCATCAGTGCATTTTTCGATACGAGGATGGCACTGTATGTTTTCCTGATAACCATTATTATCCTTGGTTTTCTGGTCCCGAATAGTTTTGAATTCATTTTCCTGCAGCTGATCACCGGGATCATTGCCATCTTTAACGTAGCAAACCTGCAGCGCCGCGGACAGTTCTTTCTCACTTCTGTTTGGATCTTTCTCACGTATTCCATTTTGTATTTCGGCCTTACCCTGATCCAGGATGGCAGCCTTACGGAGATCGATCCCGTGATGTTTGCCATGTTTGGAGGCAGCGCAGTGCTGACCCTTTTCTCATATCCGCTGATATATATCTTTGAGAAGCTCTTTGGCTTTATTACCGACGTTACCCTGGTAGAGTTGTCGAACACCAATAACAAGCTCTTGAGGGAATTATCCCTGAAAGCCCCCGGTACCTTTCAACATTCGCTTCAGGTTGCTAACCTGGCGGAGGATGCGGTTTTTGAAGTTGGCGGCAATGCCTTGATGGTGCGTACCGGTGCCCTCTACCACGATATTGGCAAGATGGACAATCCAACCTATTATATAGAAAACCAGGCGACTGGCGTAAATCCCCACGATGACCTTACCAGCGAAGAAAGTGCCGGCATCATCATCAACCATGTGATCAGGGGAATTGAAAAAGCAAAGCGGCATAATCTACCGGAGCAGATCATCGACTTTATCCGTACGCATCACGGGACACGCAAAGTGGAGTATTTTTATTCGCTTTATAAAAAGGAAACCCCTGAAGATGAAATCGATGAAAAGGAATTTACCTATCCCGGTCCTATTCCCTTCTCCAAGGAAACAGCCGTGGTTATGATGGCAGATGCGGTGGAAGCGGCAAGCAGGAGCCTGAAAGAACATAATGTTCAGAATATCGGCCGACTGGTTGATAAGATCATCGACGGTCAGATGGAGACCGGGCAATTTGCCAATGCCGATATCACCCTTAAAGATATTAGCAGGATCAGGAAATTATTCAAAAAGAAGCTAATGACGATCTATCACGTACGGATCGAGTATCCGGAATGATTAGAGATTAGATCCTATTGATTAGTGCAGAATGTTAATGATGAAATTCGATTGATCAGATATCAGAGTTCGACACTACCAATCTTAACTAATATCTTATCATTAGGATTTTATCATTCAAAATAATCTAGACTAGCCGGCCCTTCATTGAATATAAGGTCGATGACGCTGAGGTCGGGCTGGAATCCGCTTTTTTCTTCAAATACCTGGGGGTATCGTGGAAACTTATCCTCCTCGACGGGGAGTTTGGGTGTAATGGAGTTTCGGAGATCGGCTAAACCTGCTGGCTCTTTCTCAAATGCATCTGTAAAATTTATTTCAATCTTTTTTCCAAGTATCCTGATAAGGGCAAAAGTTAGCTCCATATTAAGGTCAAGGAGAAAACTGAATTTTTTTTCGAAGAAAGGACGGATCTCATCCCAGAAGTACAGGTAAAAAGGGGAGTTGGTATAGGCATCTTCCATGCTTCTGCGGTGCAAGCGTTGCCAGTCTTCATCATAACAGATCCGAATGTCTTTCGTCATGGTACCCTTCCCGTTCACTTTTGTAACCGGTACACTCAATGACAACGGGCCATTGGCAGCTGCAATACGGCAACGGTTGCGGTAAGTCTGCTTCGGATATGTTTCCCAGGCTTCAATGAAGATCTTATCTGCATTGAGTGCTTCTCTTACCCAGGATATCGGTGGAAAGTAGGCCGTTGATAAAAGTATGCTACCCATCCGGCAAAAATAAAAAAAAGGGACTGAAAACCAGTCCCTGTCAGATGCAATATCCGTTATTCGTTATTCGATATTCGTTATTCGTTATTCGTTACTTCTTTTCTCCTCCGTTTCCAAGCAGCACGTCGTCAATGACCTGCTTGAAAGTCTCTTTCGGAAGGGCTCCCTGGGCCATCTGCGGCTGTCCGTCCTTGGGGCAGAAAAGCAGTGAGGGGATGCTGCGGATACCAAAAGCACCTGCCAGTTCGCGCTCCGCTTCCGTATCGATCTTATAAATATTGATCTTGCCTTTGTATTCCTCCGACAGTTCTTCCAGGATAGGAGCAACCATCTTGCAAGGCTGGCACCAGTCAGCGTAGAAATCGATCAGGCAAGGCAGTTCGCCTTCGTATTTCCATTCTTTGTTCTTTTCGTAATTGAATACTTTATCAAGAAATGTTTCTTTTGTTAAATGTTCCATGTAGCTTTTATCTTTTTATTATTTGTTTTCAGTACTGGTATTTTCCGATGCCGGTTTCAGCAGAAAATTATCGATGGCATCTTTGAAGGTTTCTTTTGGCAGCGCACCAGTCGACATCTGGGGCTTTCCTTCCATAGGAATGAAAAGCACCGCGGGAATACTCCTGATCCCAAAAACTGAAGCAAGCTCACGCTCAACCTGTGTATCGACCTTATAAATATAGAGCTGGCCCTTGTATTCGGCTGCCAGTTCTTCCATAATGGGAGCGATCAGTTTACAGGGTTTGCACCAGTCGGCATAAAAGTCGATAATGGCTGGTTTGTCGCCCAGATAGATCCATGTTTCTTTATTTTTTTCGAAGTCCATTACACGTTCAAGGAACATAGCCTTGTCCATATTAATGGTCTTTCCTTCAACAATTTCTGAATTGTTTTTCTCAGATGACATGTCTGCTTGTGCCTTGGTTTCAGTTGAATTACTGCAACTGACTGCCACGATGGCGGCCAAGAGAAATAGTAAGGTTTTAATGTTTTTCATTATTAGTACGTATTTAATTGATTTGCAAAGATAATGAATAAAAAATAAATCGCAATATTATCACTTTTATCTACCTTTGTCAAAAATTGTTCCAAAACAAAAACCTGCGTGAAGAATCTGTTTGCACATATTGATCCCCTGCATTTTGAAGCACAGTTTTCGAATGAGGAGCAGTGCCTGGCTTTCCTGGCGGATACAAAATGGTCGAAAGGCTTTGTTTGCCGAAAGTGCGGAAATACCAACTATTGCAAGGGAAAGAAGCCCTATTCCAGAAGGTGTACGAAATGTAAGACTGAAGAGTCGGCAACGGCACATACTGTTTTCCATGCCTGCAAATTCCCGCTCACATCTGCTTTTCAGCTGATGTACCAGGTTTGTCAGAGACCTGACATATCTTCATATGAACTTTCACGCATATTGGAAACACGCCAGATGACATGCTGGCGTTTCAAGAAAAAGCTTACCGAATGCCTGGAGCAGAATAAAAGTCTCTTACTCAATGATTAGCTTCCGGTATTCGATCCCATCCCTGTGTTCAACGCTGAGAAGGTAAAGGCCACTTTCCACACCGTTCAAATCAATGTCGATCGTGTTTTTCCCACTTGAAGCGTGCATTTCCTTCACTGCAACCAGTTGACCGCCGATGTTTCTGAGACGGATGCTAACAGGCTGTTCGGTATTGCTGCTGAATAGCAGCCTGGTTTTGTCTCTTGCCGGGTTTGGATAGATGTCGAGGCTTTTATTGACAATATTTTCCGCTATACTCACGAGGTCGGTTTCGTAATAGGCATCCCATCCCGCCGCGGTAATGCTTCCGTTGGTATTAAAGCGTATCGACATCTTGCCGGAAGTGGATGTGACAGGATCGGGGCTGATGTTTCCTGAATAATCTGCCAGTACCTCCTGCGTGGCCAGGTCGTAGATCTTTACATAATCAAATTCAGCTTCAGTATTGAAATCGCTGAAATAAACTGTCAGTTCACCTGCTCCCGGTGGGCTGATCATCCAGATGCAGCTGGTATTGTTAAAGTAATCGCGCGGTCCGCTGCCATCAGAAATATTCCCTGACTGCTCATCAAGTATATTCATCGACTGGCAATATATCGGTATCTCACCCCTGTATTCAAGTAACCATCCGGGTGCTTCCGTATCAGAATTTGTTTCGAAAGTGATCAGCACCCTGTCGCCTGTGGAGGTGATGTCGGTCGGCATATCCGGTCCCTGGAATATTCCCAGCACAGGCGCGGCAGTAGTTTCTCCGTCATACACTGTCAGGATGTCACCGGAGGCAGTATTGAACTCGAGGAAACTGATGGTGATGCTGCTGATCGTATCACTGGGAGCGATGAGCCAGCTGCAGTCCATATCCGGCGCATAGTCATATAAAGGCCCGCTACCGTCATCAATGGTGCCGTCGATGATATCCATTGTTTTGTCTCCCTGGCAATAGTAGGGATAATCGTATGCCACGGTATCCGGAAATGCATTGATGATCACTTCCTGTGCCAGGTTAAAGTTCGATCCGCCGGGATTCAGGTTGCTGGTATAGAAATAGCCGTCGTAGGCGCCGCTCCAGCCCCAGTTGAAATGATAATAATCCCCTGACTGGTAACCGTCGCATACGAATGCATGCCCGTTGATATTCGGGACCGACCATCCGGCATAGTACATCGGGATACCCTGATCGAGGTGGCTTACCAGGAGGCTGTCCCAGTCCATACTTGTTGAATCGCGATATACATATACTGTTTCAGGCGAATATTTAAAGAATGTACGCAATACGTAAGCAGCTTTATGATTGTACATGCCCGATCCGTTAGGGCCGTATACCATATCACAGCCAATACCGAGGTGGTTCAGCAGGAGGGCGAGCGGCAGGTTGCTTTTGTCAAGGTTAGTGGCCATCTTATCCCATTCATAAGTAGTTTCACCATAATTTGCCGTGAGGGTGCCGTAAGGAGGACAATCGTAGGTATACGATCCTGTTCCTGTTTCCGGCCAGCGAAAATAATTGACCACCTGACCGAGTGCAGTTGCAACGCAACCTGCATAACAATGTCCGCCGGGCCCTGCCGGATCAGGAGGACACATTTCATTATAATACCTTCCCTGGTCCCAGGTGGTTGTGAGCATGGGCTCTGCCTCCTTTTCGTATTTCAGGGAGACAAGTGTTTCCGGATTACCTGACCTGAGCCTGTTCCATTCTGCTTTCACCCAGGGATCAGCTACAACACTGTTTTCAATTGCTTCGTTCACCTGTAGCTTATATTTATGCACCAGCTCATCCATCTGGGGAGGCAGCCCAACTCCTGTAAATACTCCCTTCAGGGCGTAGCCTGCTACAGGCCTGAGCCTGTCATCGGCACACACGATCACATATCCCCCTGATGATAGGTTTACGGCATACAGCATAACGCGGTCCCATAATTTCAGTTCTATCACATCAGCAACGGAAATGTCAGCAAAATCTGTAGGTTGCGTCGACTGGATACGCTCAAAATAGAAGTTCTTTGCAACTTGCTTGGCCGTATTAAGGTCAATATCTTTTGCTGTAATAGTGGCAGATACAAATAGACATACCAGGAAAAGGCTCAGGTTTTTCATCTTGGCGGTTATTAAATTTATATAACAAAAATAAGAAAATGCTTGAGAAGGGGCTTTTGAATATTGTAGAATGTATATTGTAGAAGGAATATCTTAGAAGGGAAGAGAAGATAGAAGATAGAAGATAGAAAATAGAAGAAGTAAATAAAAAAGGAGAAACCCGTTGAACAGATTTCTCCTTTGGATCAAAATGATATATGTCTATTTGATAATTACTTTTTTATTGGTACTACCTTCTGCTGAAGTCAGGTTGAGGATATAGATACCTTTAGCGAGATTGCTAACATCGATCCTGTGGTTTACGTTACCGGATACATTCGACAGCTGATCTGAGTAAACTGCTTCTCCGGTCACATTTACCAGGCGCATTTCCACGTTCTGGTTCTGCCTCAGGTTGAAGTTAACGTTCAGGGCATCGCTGGCAGGATTGGGGTAAACCTGGAGTTCGGCAAAAGCTTCTTCTTCGTCAACACCAACATTTCCGATCTCGTAATATATTTCCCATCCCTGTCCCTGGTCAAATTTGCTGGAAGTGAATTTAAGTGTTGCCTTTCCTGTCGGAACCTGGATGGGTCCGGGTATGTCGTTACCGCTGAATTCACCAAGCACATTATTGTTTCCGTCATATACTTTCAGGATATCATTTCCTTCTTCAGTGTCGAAGGAATTGAATGTGATAAGCATGTCCGTAGCATTGGGAGGATCGATCACATAGAAACATGTTGTTCCCGGATTATAATAGAAATCACCGCTCCCGTCAGTGATGGTTCCCATCGGTTCGGTATAATTGTCCATGCCGCAGAAGGCCGGGCGGTTGGCTTCAAACTCAGCCTTGAAACCGGCACCTTCTGTACTGCCATCCGAGATAAGGGTGATCAGCATCTTATTTGTAGTAGATGTTATGTTTCCGGGGATGGTCGTTCCTGTGAATTCCCCGAGCATGGGTGCTGATGTGGTTTCTCCGTCATAGATCCTCAGCATGTCGCCTGAACCGAGGTCGAAGCTGATGAAAGAAATGCTGATGTCCTCAACCGAGTCTGTAGTTGTTTGCGGGTCGATGAGCCAGCTGGCATCCGTATTGGGGAGGTAATCCTCAACCGGTCCGCTGCCGTCAGAGAACTGTCCCGACATGTCCGTGATCACGGTCTGTCCTGTTGCGTAATAAGGATAGGCGGGATCAGTAGGATAGAATTTGTTGACAATTTGCTGACCCTGGTTGTAACCATTAACATCATACAGAGTGTAATAACCATTACCGTATCCACTCCAGCCAAAGTTGAAATGATAATCTGTTCCCTGGTATCCGTCACATACGAAAGCATGTCCGCCGGTATTGGAATACCCTGAATAATATACCGGGTATCCCTGGTCGATATCAGTGTTAAGCATGTTATACCATTGTGTCATGTTATAATTTTCTTTTTCATGAAATTCTGCATCATCATAGGTCCAGAAATAAGCCAGGCGGTTTGCAACGAGATAGCTGAAGGATCCTGATGCGTCAGGGCCGAAATCCATATTCACTGAAACAGCTGCATGATACCCCAGCTCGGCAATAGGCCATGGATTCAGGTTGTCGATCTGGTCCGTCATGCCGGTCCACTGGTAGTAAGTATTTTCAAAGTCAGCACACTGCTGTCCATAGCTTGGGTCCGGTGGTGTATAACAATGGTCATGATCTCCATGGATCGGATAGTTCCAGTAGTGCATGATTATCGACATTGTTGTGGCAACACAGCCAACAAGAACATGTCCGCCAGGTCCACCCGGGTCCTCAGGACACATAATGTTGTATGGATAATCCTGGTTCCACATGGAAGTCACAAGGGGTTCTACATCTTTGGGGTCTTTGGTTGTATTCAACTGGCTCGCGTCACTTGTAAGCAAATAATCCCATTCAGAGGCAATGGCTTCTTCTGCTCCAATTTGATTTTCGCGGATGAAATTGATCTGGTCCACGTAAGAATCCAGGAAACTCCTGTACACATATGCATGTTCGCCCTTAGGAAATTCACGTTCGAAGGAATACCCGAGGATGGGATCCATGGCATCTTCCGCAGAAATGATCACAAATCCGCCTGTGGCGAAGTCAAAAGCGTAAAATACCGGAACACCATTGTGGTAGCGGGTATATTCATCGCTGATGATAACATCGCCGAAAGAAAGTGCACGATCATACTGGTTTACTTTTTCGTAATAAGCATTGATCGCAGCTTTTTGAGCATCTTTCTTTGTCACCTCACCGGCCATCCCGCTGGAAAAGGTCAGGATCACCAGGCAAAGCGTGAGTAGTAGTAAGTTTTTCATGGTATAGTAAATTAATTTGAATTCAGTCGACCGCAAATATATATATAATACTCTATTTATATCAGCAATGAACTTAAAATATTATGGGTTTGTTTCCTATTTATACAGACTCTATGTATCAGTAAAGGGTTGCATGGCTTCCTGAAAACATGCGGGCCATAAAGCTAAACAATATCCTCTTTTTTATTAATTTCGCTGCTTCATACACCTGTTAAGGATATTCAATATTATGTCGTTATTAATCAAGAATATAAAATCGATACTTCAGACAAGGGAGCATGGTGTCCGGATGGTTTTGGGCAGGAATATGGCAGTACTGCCGTCGATTGCCGATGCCTGGTTGCTGACAAAAGGGGAGAAGATCCTTGATTTTGGCAGTATGGACACATTCGGTGAGGCCGTCGCCTTAAATTCCAATGCAGAGATCATCGATGCCAAAGGGAAATTTGTTATGCCGGCATTTTGTGATTCACACACACACCTGGTGTACCCGGCCAGCCGTGAAATAGAATATATTGATAAGATCAGGGGTCTATCGTATGAAGAAATTGCCAGGCGTGGCGGTGGGATACTGAACTCGGCAAGAAAGATGGCCGAAACTTCCGAGGATGAACTTTTTGAATCAGCGATGAAACGTTTATCGGAGATCATGTACCTGGGAACCGGAGCCGTTGAGATCAAGAGCGGGTATGGCCTGGATGCTGAGAATGAGATCAAGATGCTCAGGGTGATCAAAAAGCTCAAAGAACATTCACCCCTGGAGATCGTCTCCACTTTCCTTGGAGCACATGCCATCCCCCTGGAATATAAAGGAAAACAGGATGAGTATGTCGACCTGGTGATCAATGAAATGTTGCCGGTGGTCGCATCTGAGGAATTAGCCGATTACATTGACGTTTTCTGCGATCGTGGATTTTTCACCGTGGAAGATACCGACAGGATTTTAAATGCAGGCATGAAATATGGCCTTCGACCGAAGATCCATGCGAATGAACTCGACTATTCGGGCGGGATACAGATTGGTGTGAAATACAATGCACTTTCGGTGGATCACCTTGAGTATACAGATGAAGAGGAGATCAATGCCCTGCTGGGCTCGGAAACCATGCCGACATTATTGCCGGGAGCCTCATTTTTCCTTGGACTGGTCTATGCCCCGGCACGAAAAATGATCGATGCCGGATTGCCTGTTGCCATGGCGAGCGACTTTAACCCGGGTTCTTCCCCTTCGGGAAACATGCAGTTAATATTGTCGCTTGGTAGCATTGCATACCGCATGCTCCCGGAAGAGGCCATCAATGCCGTAACGATCAATTCGGCATATGCCATGGGTTTGAGCGATGAGCTCGGAAGCATTGCGAAAGGAAAACGGGCAAACCTGATCATTACAAAAGAAATTCCGTCATACGAATTCTTGCCGTATGCTTATGGCAGTGATAAGGTTGAGAAAGTAGTGCTGAATGGGAAGCTTGTGGTGGATAAAAGTTCCTAAAGAGTTCCGAGTGCCGGGTGCCGAGTTCCGAGTTCCGAATTCTGGCTTACCCCGTCCCCCGCACCCCGTAACGGTTAATTAAATGAAACAACATAATACAAACAACCAACATGAAACAGCTTATCGAATGTGTACCCAATTTCAGCGAAGGAAGGGATATGGGAGTGATCAAACAGATCACGGACGAAATTGAAAAGTCGGATGGCGTAAAACTCCTTGATGTGGATCCCGGTGCAGCTACCAATCGCACCGTGGTCACCTTTGTGGGGGAGCCGGAATATGTTATCGAGGCTGCTTTTAAGGCAGTGAAGAAAGCTTCGGAAGTCATTGATATGCGCAAGCACAAAGGGGAACATCCCCGTATGGGGGCTACCGACGTTTGTCCGCTGGTACCTGTTGCAAATATCAGCATGGACGAGACCGTGGAATATGCCCGCAAACTGGCGGAGAAGATCGGCACAGAGCTCCATATCCCCATATATTGCTATGAGAACGCTGCTTTCTCGGAAGAACGACGCAACCTGGCGAACTGCCGTTCAGGGGAATACGAAGGCATGCCGGAAAAGCTGAAGGACCCCAAATGGAAACCGGATTTCGGTCCGGCAGAGTTTAATGCCGTGGCCGGTGTTACGGCAGTGGGAGCAAGGGATTTCCTCGTTGCATTTAACGTGAACCTGAATACCACTTCTACGCGCAGGGCGAATGCGATTGCTTTTGATGTACGTGAACGCGGACGCCCGAAAAGGGAAGGGGGATCGATTACGGGCAAGATCTTGAAGGATGAGAACGGTAAAAACATCATGATCCCCGGCGCACTGAAATCGGTAAAAGCCATTGGCTGGTTTATTGAAGAGTACGGCATAGCCCAGATCTCCATGAACCTCACCAATATCAGCATCACCCCGGTGCATGTTGCATTTGATGAAACCGCTAAGAAGGCAGCGGCGAGGGGTATCCGTGTAAGCGGTTCTGAACTTGTCGGACTTATCCCCTTGCAGGCCATGCTCGATGCCGGGAAATATTTCCTGCGCAAGCAGAACAGGTCCACAGGTGTTTCGAAAAAGGAACTGCTGAAGATCGCCGTCAAGTCGATGGGGCTCGACGACCTCAAGCCCTTCAATCCGGAAGAAAAGATCATCGAATACATGATCGGCGATAATGATTCGGAAAAGCTGGTCGAGATGGATCTGACCGATTTTGCCGATGAAACGGCCAGTGAATCGCCTGCCCCCGGAGGGGGTTCTATTTCTGCCTATGTAGGTGCCCTGGGTGTTTCGCTCGGGACCATGGTGGCCAACCTGTCGTCGCACAAGCGGGGCTGGGATGACAGGTGGGAGCAGTATTCCGACTGGGCCGAGAAAGGACAGGCATTCAAGGATGAATTGCTTTTTCTGGTGGATGAGGATACACGCGCTTTTAATAAGATCATGGAAGGCTTTGGCATGCCGAAAGGAACTGATGAGGAGAAGGCAGCCCGCCACAATGCGATACAGGAAGCTTCGAAGTATGCTATGCAGATCCCGTTCAGAGTAATGGAAAAGAGCCTCGCATCCATGGAAGTGATGAAGGCCATGGCAGAAAGCGGCCTTGAGGCTTCGGTTTCGGATGCCGGCGTTGGTGCACTATGCGCCCGAACCGCCGTGATGGGAGCATTCCTGAATGTGAAGATCAATGCTGAAGGCGTTGATGATAAAGAATTTGTCAATGATCTT
>JAZBOU010000015.1:0-23713 GCA_036351275.1 Bacteroidales bacterium | reverse complement strand
CTTTGACGACCGCTATAAGAAAGTATCAAAGGAGCTGGTGAAAGTACTCAACCACCTGAAAGTGGATTATGCTGTGCTGGGGACAGAAGAGGTCGACAGCGGTGATGTGGCCCGCCGTGCAGGGAACGAGATGCTGTTCCAGATGCAGGCCCTCATGACCATCGAAACCATGAACATGTACGGGGTAAAGAAGATCCTCACCGCCTGCCCGCATGATTACAATACCTTTAAAAATGAATATCCTGACCTGGGTGGAAAGTTCGAAGTGATCCATCACAGCCAGTTCTTATCTGAGCTGATCAAAAAGGGTGAGGTCAGGCTCAATGCAAACGGGTTTGCGGGCAAGACCATCACCTTCCACGATCCCTGTTACCTCGGACGTGCCAATGGTGAGTACACAGCCCCCCGTGATGTTGTCCATGCAGTTGAAGGTGCCAAAGTCGTTGAGATGAAACGCAATAAAAGCTTTGCCTTATGTTGCGGTGCCGGTGGCGGACAGATGTTCAAAGAAGCCGAAAAAGGCGACAAGGAAGTATTCCTTGAACGCATAGAAGACGCCATTGAATGCAAGGCCGATATAGTAGCAACTGCATGTCCGTTCTGTATGGTCATGATGACCGACGGCATCAAGTACAAGAACCGCGAAGAGGACATGAAGAACTATGATATTGTGGAGCTGGTGAGTAAAGGGTTGGGATTATAGAATATCTCGAGATGAAAAATTGTATTCTTCTTACGCTTTTCGTTTTCTTCTCACTATATAGTTTCTCTCAAAATATTGATTACGAGATCTACTATGAGAATGACAGTTGTGATATTGGACCAGACAAGTTCATTAGAGGCCATAATGAAAGTGTCATTGGAATAGTTAGTAAAGCGCCTATATATGATAGCGTTAGGATGTACAAACCCATCCTATTCACGCTTGACAGGATGGGTGATACTTCAAGTATTTGCTTAAGTAAGCAAGATACTGCTGTTATGTATTCAGATATTACGCTTGTTGAAGGTACTCAACCAGGCTACTATTTAGCAGGAATGGGATATGATGTAAGTAAGAAAGATAAATCGGATTGGTTCACCATTTTTACGAAGGTTGATACGAACAATAATGTATTATGGGAGCGAATTTTTGTATTTGACTTCACATATTATGCATGTACTTATAAGGCTTTTACCATGCAGGATGGCTCTTTGATGTTCTGTTGTAATCCTGGTGTATTTACAGATTTCTTCATATTTAAGATTTCAAGTACTGGTGACAGCCTATGGTATAAATATTTCAATGGAGATGAATCTGGTCGGATATGGGATATAACTAACGGCCCCCAGGCGAATCATTACTGGTTGTATTCTGAGGGATCTTTCAATCCTAGCGGGGCTGTGTCTTGTACCAGATTAACGCTTGACTCTTCTTTTACAATTCTGGGGCACATAAATCTACCAGAATGGTTCAGACCACCTTTTAATGCAATGAAATGCGACGGAAATGAAGTACTGCTATGTGGAACAACTGAAATTTCTCATCCCGTGATAGATACGAGATATTATATTTCCGGGTACAAACTAGAAGAATTAGGCAATATACAAAATCAAGTAGTACTAACTAATCCTGATACAGTTTCTCGAGCAGCTGAATATTCATCAATTAATTTTGTGGATCCGTCGGCAATATATATTGGTGGAACACATAATTTTCAAGGTTTCTGGGGACAGAATCCTAGTTGGATACTAGCCTCAAAGCTAGATGATACATTGGGGCTCACTTATGAGAAGTATATCGGCGGTGATGAAGTCTATACTTTAAACTCAGTTGTTGCAACAAATGATGGTGGTGTTGTATTAATTGGAACCAAAAGAGTATTTGGGTCCGAGCCATATTTTCGTAATGGCTTTTTTATAAAGCTTGATTCTACTTCAGGACCGGTAAGTATCCCTGAAGAATCAAATCTTCAATTGAAACAAGCACTATTATACCCAAACCCAGGAGGCGATAAATTACATCTCCGAACTGCACTAAAGAATGTAAGCTTTCGCCTCTTTGATCAAAATGGCCAAGTGTTGTTTTCAACGAAAATCAATCAAAAAACATCCTCCTTTAATGTCTCACAATTACCAGCAGCCACATACCTGTGGCAGATTATTGATGAAACTTTAGTTATTGAATCCGGAAAGTGGGTTAAGTCAAAGTAGTAAAAACTTAAAAGCAAGGTCTTCCTCAGTTGCTGATCAGCTATAAAGGGATTCGCGTAAAGCCGGGGTTTTCCTCAGTCGTCCGTATTTAAAAGGGAGTCAGGTAAAGCCGGGGTCTTCCTCAGTCGCGGTGCTCCTTCGGAATGACAACGGCTTCGCGTTTAATGGAAGGGCGCGGTGCATGTTAACAACTTCCGGCGGTGCGCCGCGCCCTTCTTTTATTATAAAAAGCCTGTCATCCCGAACGAATAACCCGCGTAGCGGGGAATGAGGAGGGATACCCTAAAATTTAAAACAACTCTTAATGGGACAATTTATGTTTTTCGGTATTAATTAGTAGAATCCTAAACAATTGATCCTATGTATTACTCAAGAAAATATTATGTCTACATTGTAGCCAATAAGCATAAAAACATGCTTTATACTGGCGTTACGAATAATTTAAAACGCAGAGTGGATGAGCATTTTTGGGGGAAGGTCCATGGTTTTTCCAAGAAGTTCAACTGTAAATACCTTTTGTATTACGAAGTGTTTGAAGACATCAACCTTGCAATTAAGAGGGAAAAGCAAATTAAAAGCTTCAGAAGAGAAAAGAAGGATAAACTCATATCCGGTTTTAATCCGGAATGGAAACTCCTGAATAGATCTATTTACTCGGTTGATAGTAAATATCTTTGATTAGAATTTGGTAGGCTTTTCCTCGCAACGCTTTTGAGATTGCCTGGCAAAGTTCATCAGTCGGTGATAGTCAAAAATGGATTAGTGTAAAGCAGGGGTCTTCCTCAGTCGCTGTAATACAAGATGGATACGCGTGTAGAAGGGTCTTCCTCAGTCGCTGCGCTCCTTCGGAATGACAACGATACGCGTTAAAGGGGAAGGGCGCGGCGCGTACGCGCCGCGCCCTTCTTTTGCTCTAAAAACACTGTCATCCCGAACGAGTGAACGAAGTGAATGAGGAGGGATACCCCGGCTTAATGCACTAAAAGTTTTTTAACGGATATCTGCCCTTGCCCCCTGGCAACCACCTGGTACATTCCTGGCGGGAAGTCGGAAACATCTATATTAATTTGTTGCTGGTTGCTGGTTACTCGTTGCTGGTATTGCAATCTTCCTGTCAGATCATACACGAGAACCTCTCCTTCGAAGGCCTCTTCAAATTGGCAGTAGAGCACATCATTTACAGGGTTGGGAAATACCTCAAAAGCCAGCTGGTCGAGCACAGGCAATTCTGTTTCGCCGACTCCGGCATTGAGGTGGTAGTTTATGCTGCTGAAGCTGGTTTCGCTGGTGTCGGCATTAAACGTAAGCACCGGGTAGCCAATATCGTTGCCCATGTATTTGTACATCACACTGATATCCTCGTTTGCGTCGAGGAATATCCAGAAGAACAACACTTTGATCCAGGTGGAGTCAATCGTTGTACGAACATCCCTGAAGCGCAATACCTGGCCGGTCCATACCGGTGTGCTTATTTCTCCCCAGGCATCTATTTTTGATTCAACCGTGGTTGTGACCTTTACCCTGACTGAATCGGCTCCGGGCTCCGGGCTTTCGATCTCGATCTGTATAACCGTAGTTTGGCTGGAGCTGTCGAGGTAATTTATCGGAAAGTCAAACATCACCTCTGGTGGATCAAAAGGAACAACGATATCTTCAAAAATATCATAGCTGCCACCACCACCATCGATCTGGAAAAGATCATCGTTCCGGGTTCCGTAGGCATAGCCTTCCAGCCCCAGGTCTTCCACTATGCCTTCCACAGCAACATTCGATGAGGGGAATTCATTTCCATACGGTGTATTGGCTGGATCGATGAACTTCAGTACACTGGTGGTATCCATCGAAAGGTTAGAATAATCCCAGTGATTATTGGGACCTGCCGGTCCCGATCCAAAACCAGGAGGAACAGAATCTACCACGGCAAGGTTAACCGAATCCCCGACATCAATCAGGTCATCAACAGTTATGGTGATCTGGGCCTGCAGGGAACCGACCATCCACAGGCTTATAAGAAAAAGAAATATATTTCGCATTATTACATCAATTATTGAATGATTATTTTGCCCGACCTGACGATTTCGCCATCTGCAAAATTGATGTTGTAAAGATAGGAACCTTCTTTGAGACCCGATACATCAATATTTATCTCCTTTGATTGAATGAATTTTTGTTGCACCGTCATCCTGCCCGACATGTCGAAGATCATCACTGTTCCATCAAGCATTTCTTCCCATTTTGCTGTTACGATGTCAGATGCCGGTACGGGATATATCTGAAGATCAATTTCTGAACTATGCTCCCGGATAAAAGGAAGCGGTCCGTAATGGATCAAATAAGAAAACCAGCCAAAATATGTGCCCGCTGCATTTGATGCAAATTCTACGACCGGATATCCTACGGAGTTTGTCATGAAGTCATATTCCACCCTTGTTCCTTCATAAACATCATATAACTCCCAGTTCCCGCTTTCCAATAACCAGGTAGTGTCAGTCCGGAAATAGGTAGCTTTTGATCTTAACACATCGTAGGTCCCGATCGGAGTGCTCAGCTCGCCCCATGCATCGACAATAATATGGGAATCAAACCATATCCTGACCCATACTGAATCCACCCCGGGATCATCAATCCCGACTTTAAATTCCATTAGTGTATATTCATTGATGCTATCAAGGTAATTCAACGGGAACCTGAGTGATGTCTGGTGTGGATCTATTGGTGCAATTACATTGCTGTATTCCTCAAACTGTCCGGCAAGGCCAATAAATTTGTAGGCGGTATCGCTTTTTATTCCATACATAAAAGCCGAATCAAGGTAGCTTACCCTGTTCACAACGATATTGGATTCAGGAAATTCATTGCCAAATGGTGTTTCAGATGGATCCAGTAATAAAACCTTATAGGTCGTATCCATTATGAATCCACTAAAATCCCAGGTCTGGTCTGGTCCGGCAGTTCCGGGATCAAATCCAGGGGGCATATCCGGTACGCTTGCAATCTCAGCCCAGGAACCTACATGGAAAACATCGTCGGGATAGATGGTTATTTGTCCGTACGATGAAACAACAAAAAATAATGAAAAGAATAAGATAAGGTTACGCATAGCTTTGGTTTTTCACTAAAGATATGCAGAAAATAAAAATGCTCCAAAATATTTAAGATAGACCTTCCAGGTTGGCAACCTGGAAGGTCCCGGACCTGGAAGGTTGACAACCTTCCAGGTCGGTATATTATGAATTCTTCATCTCCCTGATGCCGGAAATAAGCTCAGGTAGTACTTTTGAGGCATCCCCGACAATGCCGTAATCAGCAGCTTCGAAAATCGGTGCATCTTTATCGGTATTCACTGCCACAATGCATTTCGATGAGCTAACACCTCCCAGGTGCTGGATAGCGCCTGAAATACCAAAGGCGAAATACAGGTTAGGGGCTATGATCTTACCCGTTTGTCCAACATGTTCTTCATGTGGACGCCAGTTTTCATCCGATACGGGACGGGAACAAGCCAGTGCAGCTCCAAGCTCTCCGGCCAGTTCTTCCAGGGGAGCCCAGTTGTCACCGCTTTTCATGCCGCGTCCACCTGATACAACAATTTCTGCATCGGTCAGAAGCACCTTACCGGTAACCTTGTTCACATCAAGGACTTTAGTGGCGAAATCGGCATCGTCCAGGCCAGGGCTGAATGCTTCAACAGCAGCTTCATTCCCCGTTTCCTCAATTTCCACTGAGTTCTGGAAAAGCGTAAGGATCTTTTTCTCGGTTTTGATCACCACATTGGCAAATGCTTTTCCTGTAAATACCTTTTTACTTACCGTAAAAGGATCGTATGATGAAGGAACGGCATTTACCCCGGAGGCGATGCCCGCTTTAAGTTTTACAGAAACTCTTGGCGCCAGGGCCTTTCCGGTAAAATTATTGGCAAATATGATCACCTGGGAACCTTCTTTCTCGGCAGCTTCTGCTATCACGGAGGCATAGGCTTTATTGATCAGTAGATTCAGCCTTTCATCGGAGGCAGAAAGCACTTTGTCGGCACCGTAATTGCCCAGCTTTTTGAGCTCAGATTCATCTACAGTACCAATGGAGAGGGCCGTTACGGTAGTGCCACTTTGTTCGGCTATTTTTTTGGCATAGGAAACCAGCTCAAAGCTCAGCTTCTTGAATTTGCCATCCCAGTTTTCGGTATATACTAATACAGACATTTTTTCAGTTTTAAGTTCTTAGTTTTGAGTTTTAAATAACCTTGGCCTCGTTGTGCAGGAGGTCTACCAACTCTTTTACATTTTCTGCATCAACCATTTTGCAGGCAGCTTTAGCCGGGGGCATCTCATAGCTCACAAAATCAGTCAGGGCGGCTTCACCTGCTCCGGGGACTACATTCAGCGGCTTTTTCCTTGCCATCATAATACCCCGCATGGATGGGATCCTGGGTTCAAGGGCAATGCCTTTCTGAACAACCGCAACAAAAGGCACTTCTGTTGCCAGCACTTCGGATCCTCCGTCAATCTCCCGGTTCAGCTTGATCTCACCTCCATCGATATCCAGTTTCGAAACTGATGAAACAGATGGCATATCCAGGAATTCAGCCAGCATGCCGCCAACAAGCGATCCGTTAAAATCACTTGAATCTATACCGCAAAGGATGATGTCATATGCATTTTCTTTGAGGTATGCAGCCAGGTTGGACGCAACAGAATATGCATCGGCAGCTTCTGCATCGATCCTGACCGCATCATCAGCACCAATGGCCAGGGCTTTCCTGATGGTAGGTTCGGTCGACTGTGGGCCGACGTTGATCACGGTGATCTTCTCAATGTTTCCGCCTGATGCTTCTTTTAGCTCAAGTGCTCGGGTTAACGCCAGCTCGTCCCAGGGGTTGATGATCCATTGTACCCCCGTGGTATCAAAAGCCGTGTTGTTATCCGTAAACCGGATCTTGGTAGTGGTGTCCGGCACGTTACTGATACAAACTAAGATGTTCATGATTTATATTGTTTATAGTTATTTGATTCGTTGAAACAGTTAAACTGGTTTAATTAGTTGAACTAGTCTAATACGTATTATGATTGCACTTGTCATCCTGAGCGAAGTCGAAGGGCAACATTTACTTGAGTATTGAGCGCGAAATTACAATTTTTTGTATTTCCGAGGTACCCTCGTAGATCTGCGTTAATTTAGCTTCACGCATAAGCCTTTCTACATGGTATTCTTTTACGTAGCCATATCCTCCGAGTACCTGCACTGCCTCAGTCGTGATCTCCATGGCAGAGTCGGCTGCATATACTTTGGCAATAGCACTGGCAAGTCCATAAGCTTTTCCCTGGTCTTTCAGCCATGCGGCCTTATAAACAAGGTTCCTGGCGGCTTCAATTTTAACTGCCATGTCAGCCAGTTTAAATGCAATGGCCTGGTGCTCGCTGATCAGTTTGCCAAATGCCTTTCTTTCTTTGGAGTATTGTATCGCTCTTTCCATGGCACCACCGGCAATACCTAATGCCTGGGCGGCGATGCCTATTCTTCCACCTTCAAGGGCCTTCATGGCGAATTTAAAGCCAAAGCCATCATCCCCGATACGGTTTTCTTTGGGGACCTTCACATCGGTGAACATAACTGAGTGTGTATCTGAACTGCGCATACCCATCTTGTCCTCATGGGGAGCGAGTGTAATTCCGGGCGTATCCTTATCAACAATAAGCACATTTATCCCGTGATGCCCTTTCTCGGGATGTGTCTGCACTACGACAAGGTATATGGATGCCAGATTGGCGCTGGTGATCCAGTTCTTGGTTCCATTAAGCAGGTAATGGTCGCCTTTATCCTCCCCGATCGTGCGCTGGGAAGTGGCATCGGATCCGGCTTCCGGCTCTGAAAGCAGAAATGCTCCGATCTTTTCGCCTGTCGCCAGTGGACGGAGATATTTATCCTTCTGAAAATCATTCCCGTATTTCTCAACGCCATAGCATACGAGTGAATTATGCACCGAAAGGATAACGCTGGTGGCCGAATCCGCTTTTGAGAGTTCTTCCATCGCCAGCACATAAGAAAGGGTATCCATTCCTCCTCCACCCCATTGCGGGTCGACATTCATTCCGAAAAATCCAAGTTCGGTAAGATTCTTCACATGCTGTAGGGGCATTTCAGCTTTCTCATCGCGCTCGAGAACATCTTTTAATAATTCCCGCTCGGCATAATCACGCGCTGCCTGGCGGATCATTTCCTGCTCTTCGGTAAAGGTAAAATCCATGGTAAATCACTTGAATTAGAATATTACAAATATAGGAATATTCCGGTCGAAACCAATAAGCGAACATGCTGCCTGGCAATATGTGTACAGTGTTCCGGGAATATGTTGCCAGACCGCTCAAAATGTAAGATCCGACAATTGAGATTTAAGTTGTTCGTATTCGGATATTATTTCTTCAAGGATTTCAGCGGCAGGTTTTATTTCATTGATCAATCCGGATATCTGCCCGATCTCCAGTTCACCCTCCTCCATATCACCTTCGAACATCCCAAGTTTCGCACGTCCCCGTCCCAGGAGATCCGAAAGCTCCTCCCTTGATGCACCTTTGTCTTCCAGCTCCTTTACCCTCCTGTAAAACTCGTTCTTGATCAGCCTGACAGGGATGAGCTTCTTGAGTGTCAGGGAGGTATCACCATCCCTGGCAGCTACAACAGCTTCTTTAAAAAGCCGGTGGGCAGAAGATTCTTCCGATGCGACAAAGCGGCTGCCGATCTGCACCCCATCAGCTCCGAGAGCCATGGCTGCCAGCATGCCCCTGCCCGACGCGATACCCCCTGCAGCGATCAAAGGCAGGTCAATAGCTTCACGCACCATAGGGAGAAGCGTCATGGTAGTGGTTTCTTCAATACCATTGTGGCCGCCCGCTTCGAAACCTTCGGCAACAACAGCATCCACTCCCGCCTCCTCGCATTTCCTGGCAAACTTCACATTGGCTATTACATGGGCAACCTTTATACCATGTTCATGGAAATGGGAGGTCCATTTCTTCGGGTTTCCTGCTGAAGTGAAAACGATCTTTACTCCCTCCTCGATGACGATCTGTACGATCTCATCCATATCGGGATAGATCAGGGGCAGGTTCACACCAAATGGCTTGTCGGTGGCCTGTTTACATTTCTGAACATGCGTTCGCAGAATGTCAGGATACATCGAACCGGATCCGATCAATCCAAGCCCACCCGCATTGCTGACCGCTGAGGCAAGTTCCCAGCCACTGCACCAGATCATACCGGCCTGTATTACTGGGTACCTGGTTCCAAAAAGTTGGGTGATTTTGTTCATGTCTCTGGCTTCGGGCTTCGGGCTTCAGGCTTCAGGCTATTGAAGCCCGATACCTGATGCCTGATGCCAATTCTACATAACTTTCAGCATCGCTGAAACGATATTATCTGCCCCTTCTGCTATTTGCAGGATATTTGCATCGAGCATATAGCATGGGGTAGAGAAAAGGTTCAAATTATCATCATAGACCACATCGCCATGTGTTGTATGGATATGCGTACCGCCCATCTTCTCAATGGCTTCAATGGTAGCGGGATCCTGTCCTATGGTCACAGTTGCATCCTCGAATATCTTTGCCATCATGGCCGGTGCTATACACAGGGCCCCTATCGGTTTTCCGGCATCGTTGGTTTCTTTCACGGCCCTAACTACATCCTCATTAACGCTGGCATCCGGACCGTGAAGGGCCACGGTTGAAAGGTTCTTTGCCACACCAAAGCCGCCGGGAAATACCAATCCGTCGAAATCAGCAGCTCTATATTCCTTCAGGTCTTTTATAGCCCCCCGGGCAATCCTGGCCGATTCTACCAGCACATTCCTGGTCTCATCCATTTCTTCCCCGCTTATGTGGTTCACCACATGGTGCTGGGGAATATCCGGTGCGAATATTTCATACGTAGCTCCATGTTTCATGATAGCATACAGGGTCAGTGTGGCTTCATGGATCTCTGCTCCATCGAATACACCGCTTCCGGCAAGTACAACTGCAAACTTTTTCATACACTTCCGATTTAAGAATTTATAGCTGTTTTGACTTGTGCTAATTTAATAAAAAAACCCGGACTTTTCTGCCCGGGCTTCTACAGGGTTGCCAACCTTAATAAGGTTGGCAACCCTTTTGTAATAACCTATCCTCTTTTAAATACGATCGCTATCACCGTTCCGTCATCACCACCCATGTTGATGGTCAGGCCATAGGGTTTTTCTTCAGTGATCTTGATCTGGGCATCTCCGGCATTTCCGGTAAGCTGTTCCCAGATGGTAACAGCCATGTGTACCCCGGTCCCACCTGTCGGGTGTCCCCAACCGATCAATCCACCGGTTGTGTTCATCGGTATCATACCATCGCGGGCAGTATTTCCTTTGGCAACAAATTTTGCACCCTCACCGGGCTTGGCAAAACCAAGTGCTTCGGTACCCAGCACCCCTGCAATAGAGAAGCAGTCGTGGGTCTCAACGGTACCAAGCTCATTTCTTGTAATGCCGGCCGATTCAAGGGCTTCTGCTGCTGTTTTCTTGATACACGTAAGTTCCAGTGGATCAGGCGGATCTTCCGTGATATTTCTCACCTTATGTCCGAATGCCATGACTTCGACAGCCTGTTCTTTGGGGATCCCGATCCGTTTCAGGCCTTCTTCGGAAACGATCGCGATAGCTGAAGCCCCGTCGGATACTTTTGAGCAATCCAGCACATTCAGATGATCCACAAAGGCTGCGCCATTCGGTTTCAACTTCTTATAGAGGGCATCCAGGTCGGGTACCTTGTTCTCATATTCCTGTGCAGTAGGGCAAAGTCTTGCATTTTCAATCGCATTCCTGAACCATCGTCCCATGCCTTCCCTGGCATAGTCATAACCATAGGCTTCATAATAGGCACCTGCCCTGTCGCTGAACTGGCCGGGGAAGAAGTATGCATGGCCATTCTTGCGTTTACCGTACCATCCGGCACCGGCAAGCACATCTGCTCCGTAGATAGCCTTCACTGTGTTCTGAACTTCCACGCCCAGGGTCAATACCACTTCGGAAGTACCGGCCATGATATTTTTTATTGCTGTAACGAGCGCCAGTCCACCGGATGCACAGGCGCCTTCAACCCTGATAGCAGGTTTATATTGCAGTTTTTCGTCGATCATTGGAAAGAACCCGCCTAAATGGGCCTGCTTGTTAAAGCGTGCGGCCATAAAATTGCCCACTACACATTCGTCCACATTGTCGGGTCCACCGATCAGTTCCAGTGTTTTCCTGCCGGCCTCATTCACATAATGCTCCAATCCGGGGCGGGGTTTTTTAGGATGAAATTCACTTCTTCCCGTTCCCATGGATACAGTATTGTACCCGGCAACCATATATATTTTTTTATTGAGCTTTGTCATATCTCTTATTTTTCCGGTGATTAGTCAAAATAGTTATTTATCGGTCCATATGCATGGAAGAAGCCCGTAAGCAGGACGGTATTCACGTCATCCTCATTATGGGCAACATTATCTGCTACCAGTGCTTTACCAATGGCATTGGAACGCTGTCCGTAAGCTATTGCAAGGGTTGCTCCCAGATGGTCCATTGCCTTCATGTCGGCATAAAACTTCTGAAGCACTTCGTCCTTATTTTTCATCCGTACCAGGCTTTTCCACACAATACCGGCATCGGGGGTTTCGCCGATCTTTTCGTCAACATGCCCGAGTGAATCGAATCCGATATATTTCGTTGTTTCAGGATCAATCACAGCAACGGGCCTTCCTTTTTCATATTTCAGGAATCCGTCTTTCTGGGATCCATCCGAATTTTGCCCACCTTTCACTCCTGCATCAAACAATTTGTCCAGAAGCGGACTATGAAGGTTCTCATCATCAAGGAAGGGATTCATTACACCCATTATGAACCTGACAACGTCGATTCCGACATAGTCGATGAGCTGGAAAATACCCATCGGCCTCACCAGGAAATCCTGCGAAACCTTGTTTACAGCATAAATGGCCTCATAAAGTGGCATTTCCGCTGAAAGTCTCTCAGCTTCCGTAATACCATGCAGGGCATCCCTCATGAAGTGTCCGTTGCCGATAAACCCGGCAAAATCATTGGAAGGAACAACCACTTTTTTAAGGTTCCTGGCATATTCGTATGCAAAGTCTTTTGCTTCAGGAAGCGTTTTATCGGTCCAGATCAATTCAACAAGTTTCTGAATAGCCGGTGGATTGTAAAAATGAAACCCCAGCACGCGGCCACCAAGATTGGCCTCATCGTCGAGGATATTGATCGGCACTGATGATGTGTTCGTAAAAAACCATGGGTGATGGGGATTGTTTTCATCTATTTCCTTAAAGATCTTCACCTTGAGGTCCTTATTCTCGTTCACAGCCTCGAAGATCAGGTTCGACTCATAGGCAGACTCCAGCCTGGATGTCGGTCTGACCAGCGAAAGCACATCAACAATATACTGATTGATGATGTCGGTGTTTTCAATAAGGTCTTCACGGTCGGCATACAGTTTGCGGAGTGCAACGGTTTTCTTTTCAGCAACTTTCAGTACCTGCGCCCTCAGATATTGCATCAGCCCGGCCAGGCCTTCATTCGACAGGTCCATGGCATTCAGGACAAACGGCTGGCCCTTGTTCTCGGGTTTCAGCATCAGGTCAGCCATTTCCAGAGCAGTGAGCAACAATATCCCGCTGCCCATCTTCCCTGCAGCTCCAAGCACAGTTACGTGTTGTAATCTTTCTTCGTATGTCATAGTATGTGTGATATTTTGTTAAATATTGTTCTGTATTTAGTTTGGAGTGAGTTAAAGTTTGGAGTCAGCTAAAGTTATTATGCCATTTAACTGCACCCTTTAGGCACTCAAGCGCACTTTAGACACTCTATTACCACTCCGGTTTCCGTTTCTCCAGAAAAGCCCGCATGCCGGTTTCCCCTTCATCTTTGAAGAGTGTTCCAAACATCTCAGCCTCCAGTTCCGAGCCCTCGTCAAAACCCTTCAGCAGGCCATCCCTGACCACTTTTTTGATCAGCCTTACTGCTTTGGGGCCCTTTGAAATGATGTTATTTGCAATGCTTATTACCGTATCCATAAGCTCCTCCGGTTCAACCACCTTCTGGACAAGACCGATGCGCAGGGCATCTTCTGCCCCGATCATATCAGCAGTCATCAGCAGATAAAGCGCATCACCGGGGCTTGTGAGTCTTGCCAGCCTCTGTGTACCGGCATATCCCGGGATCAGTCCGAGGTTTACTTCCGGCTGTCCGAACTTTGCCTTGCTGCTGGCAATTCTGAAGTCGCAACCCATGGCAAGCTCAAGGCCGCCTCCCAGCGCAAAACCGTTAATGGCTGCAATTACCGGTATATCCATCTCACCTAGACTGCGAAAAGTGTTTTGTCCCAGCCTGCTGAAGGCCGAGCCTTCCCCCGGCGTTTTGTCGACCATTTCAGCAATATCGGCTCCCGCCACAAATGCTTTTCCTTCTCCCGTAATGACCATCACCCGCACGTCCTTCCTACTACCAATCTCTTCAACAACCTGGTCCATCTCGTTGAAAAACCTGGTATTGAGGGCATTCATTGCTTCGGGCCTGCTTATGGTTACAAATGCAATTTTTTCGTTAACCTCAACTTTTAATATCTGTAAATCCATCATTGGAATTGCTTTGAAATTAGGATTACCAAATTTATAAAAAATTGTGCTCACGGGACGTTATCGAGCAAATAATTAGACGCACATACATTGCTTAACCTGACAAAATTGTTTGGTGGCAATAAACACAAATGCCATCATGTTATGTTTTATCTCTGAACAAATTCATATTTTTGCATGTTCTCTTTACAGAAGCCTAAAGAAAATGAAACTGGATTTAAGAAAAAGCTTTTCATTTTTTCTCGGGATGATCTTCCTGGTCTCCACGAGCGGTTTTACCATTTTCAAACATCATTGCTACACCAAGAACAGCAGTCAGTTTTCATTTTTAATCGAAGATTTTAACTGTGATCACAATGGTCACGAACATCAGCATGCTTTGCCGGCCTGTTGTGCTGAGAATACTGAAAATACAGGTGCTTCCTGTGAAGACGGGAGTTGTTGTGATACCGAAAGTTATATTGTTAAACTTGATGTAACACTTGATCAGCAAAAGGCACCAAAAAATCCCATTCCGGCTACGGAATCGGGTGAACCGGTAAATCACACTGAAAGCCCGTACCTTACACAGGAAGACAAGCATTTTATCTTACACAACAACCTTCCACCGCCCCTTTCGGGAAAAGCCTTGCATATTTTTCTCCATCAATTGAAATTTGATTGTTTTTCTGTTTGAAACAACCGGCATTGCCGGTTGAACAGCCATTAATGCCATTTTTCAATCAAACAGAAAATTCAAATGCATTTCAAATTATTATTAAGTACAATTCTGGCCGGAATATGGGTCATTGCCAGTGCACAACATAACGATCATGATCATGATCATGTTACCGGAGTCGTATATTATTTAGAAGAGCATGAGGGAGATGAGCACGGAAGTAAGGAACACAGGCATAAAGCGCCCCTTCCCGGGGCTAATGTATACTGGGCTCAAACAACGATGGGAACGTCAACCGACAAAAACGGAATTTTTCATCTTGAGTTCCCCGCGACAAATGACCCGGTACTTGTAGTCAGTTATATCGGGTATAAAAACGATTCCATTCAGCTGGATCACGGAATGCATGAGATCGAGATCATACTTGAAGTGAATAACACCCTGAAAGAAGTAACCATTACAAATAAGGCACCGGGTACGTTTGTATCCAGACTTGATCCAATATTAACCGAAAATATCACAGGGGCAGAGCTTCAAAAAGCTGCCTGCTGTAATCTCTCTGAGAGTTTCGAAACCAATGCATCCGTGGATGTGTCGTACAGCGATGCTGTTACCGGAGCTAAACAGATAGAGTTGCTTGGGTTAAGAGGGACTTATAGTCAATTGCAGACAGAGAACATCCCCAATCTTCAGGGACTCGCAACACCGTTTGGAATGGGTTATGTTCCCGGATCATGGATGGAATCAATACAGATATCCAAAGGTACATCTTCAGTAAGAAATGGGTTCCAGTCTATAGCCGGGCAGATCAATGTTGAGTATCTCAAACCGGACGAGGCTCCAAAGCTATTTCTAAACCTTTATGGAAATATGCATGGTAAAATTGAAGGGAACGCTATCAGCGGGATCAAGATAAGCGACAGTTGGAGTACCGCTATATTCGCACATGCCGAAAACTTATCCCATAAGGTCGATGATAATGACGACGCTTTCCTGGATATGCCACTGTTACGTCAGTTTAATGTTTTGAACAGATGGAAATATAGCACAGATCATTGGACCACACAGTTCGGTTTTAAAGTACTTGATGAGGATCGAACGGGAGGCCAGAAAGGCTTCAACACAAACATGGTCAGGGATACTACAAATCCATATGGAATCAACATTAAAACCAGGAGATATGAGGTATTCTGGAAAGGCGGACATGTTTTTGAAAGCAGGCCTCTTACAAGTATTGCTATGATACAGAACTTCAATCATCATAAACAGGAATCATATTACGGCCTGAATAATTATGATGCAGAAGAGAACAGTTACTTCCTGAACCTCCTCTTCCAGTCCTATATCGGGAATACACATCACACCTTTACCACAGGATTCAGCTTTGAGATGCATAACTATATTGAAACCCTGAACGACAGTGCCTTCAATCGTTTTGAACGTGTGCCGGGTGTGTTTTTTGAATATACTTATAAACTGGATGAGAAACTCACTGTTATTGCAGGGATCAGGGGGGATTATCACAATATTTTCGGGGCATTTGCTACTCCCCGCCTGCATCTTAAGTATAACATTACCGATAATACGATACTCAGGGCTTCTGCAGGGCTAGGCTACCGGACCGCAAATGTGGTCGCAGAAAATACCAGTATGCTTGCAACTTCAAGGCGTTTATATTTTGCTGAGGATCAGGATCAGGAACGTGCCTTTAATACCGGTATCAATCTTACCCAGTACGTGGATATCCTGGGAAGGGAACTGCGCCTGAGCGGAGAGGTATATTACACGCACTTTATGAACCAGGTGGTGCTCGATTACGACCAGGACCCGCAGGCCGTTTATGTTTATAACCTTGATGGAAAGTCATATTCAACAGCCTACCAGGTTGAAGCCAGTTATGAGCTGATCAACAGACTCGACATGACCCTTGCTTTCAGGTATAATGATGTAAAAATGACTACCAATGGAATCTTGCAGCAAAAGGCCCTGCTGAACAAGTATAAAGGGTTGATCACCTTGTCGTATACAACCAATTTAAAAAAGTGGCAGTTTGATTTTACAACCCAGTTCAATGGATCGAGCAGGGTGCCCACCACTGCAGGCAATCCGGCAGAATATCAGCGCCCGGAATCCGGCCCGGCTTACACTATTGTCAATGCCCAGGTTACGAAGTATTTCAAAAAATGGAACATCTATTTGGGTGGTGAAAACCTAACCAACTACAAGCAAAAAGACCCGATCATCGCAGCTGACAAGCCTTTTGGGAAGTATTTCGACTCATCGATGATCTGGGGACCGATCTCAGGAATGAACATTTACCTTGGTTTGAGGTTTACATTATAAGATGCTGGGTAATAGGTGCTGGGTGTTGGATTATTGAAGAATTAAAATAATAGACTTTAGATCGCAATATTGTAGGAGAATATAAGCATGAAGACAGAAATGATTAAAGTGGATAACTTGAAATGCCAGGGATGTGCAAAAACGATCAGGAGAGAACTCACCTGGATAGGAGAAGTAATCAGTGTTGATGTGGATGTTGAACAATCTGTCGTTACGGTAGATTACGCAGGAAAGAACAGGATGCGTAAGGTGTTTGTCGAGAAGCTCAGAAAATTGGGATATCCGGAAGAAGGGACAGGGAACATCAACCAAAAGGTTAAATCCTATGTTAGTTGTGCCATAGGCAGAATAAATTAAGAAATATGAAAGCAAAGACAATAGCAGCAATAATCATTGCAGTGTTTATGACTGCCTTCGTTTCGGCTCAGGATCCGGAACCAAAGGTCAAGGAGATCCAGATACAAACCAGCGCTATATGCGGAATGTGCGAAGAACGCCTTGAAACCAACATGGCTTTTGAAAAAGGTGTGAAGTCGGTGGAACTTGACGATAAAACCAAGATCCTGACAATATCGTATAAGGTTAGCAAAACTGATCCGGATAAACTCAGGAAAGCTATTTCAAAATTAGGTTACGATGCTGATGATGTGGAAGCTGATCCGGAAGCGTATAAGAAACTTCCAGCATGCTGTAAAAAAGATGTAGAGCCACACTAAGGCAGATAAGTGGACAGCAAGGAGAAATTACTGAACCGGGCGTTCTGGCTTGCCATAGTTACAATTGTCTATAACATTGTCGAAGGCATTGTTTCTATTGGTTTCGGCATTAATGATGAAACACTTTCGCTGCTGGGTTTTGGGGTCGACAGTCTGGTTGAAGTTATTTCAGGTACAGGGATCCTCCATATGGTGATCAAGCTTCGCAGAACAGGTGATGACTCACGAGGCTTATTTGAACAAAAGGCCTTAAAAATAACAGGTTCTGCTTTCATGTTACTTACTGCAGGACTTATCATCGGATCAGTATTAAACATTATTTCTGGTCATACCCCTTCCACCACACTTCCCGGTATCATCATTTCTTCAATTTCAATTCTTACAATGTACTTCCTGATGAAGTATAAACTAATTATCGGGAAAAAGCTGGAATCTGATGCCATCATTGCCGATGCTTTATGTACCAGGACCTGTTTCTATCTCTCAATTATACTTTTAGTTTCCAGTCTTTTATACGAGTTTTTCAAAATTCCGTATATTGATGTCGCCGGATCCCTGGGAATTGCCTATTTTGCGTTCAGGGAAGGATTGGAGGCATTCCAAAAAGCAAGGGGATCAAATTGTTCGTGTGGTAAAAATTGTCACTCGGTTTAAATTAGAATATGGGACATCATCACCATCATCATGATCATACAGGTGAAGGCCGGAGTTTGTTGCTCGCAACATTGCTCAATGTCCTGATCACCGTAGTTGAAATCATTGGTGGAATTCTGTCCAACAGCCTTGCATTGCTTTCCGATGCGATTCACAACTTAGGTGATACCCTTGCTATTCTATTAGCCTATATTGCCGGGAAGGTCAGCAAAAGAAAGTCAAATGAGCGCAAGACTTTCGGATACAAGCGCATCGAGATCCTCGCAGCTTTTTTCAATGCACTGGTGTTGATAGGGATATCCGTGTTCCTCGTTTATGAGGCCATTCAGCGTTTCAGCAACCCTGAACCCATAAAGGGACTGCTGATGATGATCGTTGCAGCGCTTGGATTGCTATTTAACCTGGCGGCCGTTATCCTGCTGAAAAAACACTCTTCAAACAGCCTTAATATCCGTTCTGCATACCTTCACCTCCTCGGTGACACCTTATCTTCTTTTGCAGTGATCATCGGGGGTATTCTAATATACTACTTCAATATTTACTGGATCGACCCCCTGATCACCATTCTTATCAGCATATACATCGTAAGAGAAACCTGGGTGGTTTTTCGCGATTCCTCCAATATACTTATGATGGCAACTCCTGAAGGGCTCGACATACAGAAGATCACAGATGAGTTAATGCAAATTGAAGGGATCAGCAACATCCATCATGTGCATCTCTGGGGATTGAGCGAAGATAAATTTCACTTCGAATGCCATGCGGATCTTATGGAAGACCTCGCTATTAGTAAAACAGAAACCATTAAAAAAGAAATGGAAGATATCCTGAAGAACTCTTACGGGATCGGCCATCTTACGGTACAATTTGAATTCGGCGCCTGCGATGACAAGAAAATAATACACCAGCTTTAGTACCAATTGATAATTTTATTATACCTTTGTTCGCAATTATACGAACAATATGGAAGATCAAATAAGTTTTACTCACGAGCAGCAAAAGCTGGCCCGCTTTGCCAAGGCTCTCGGGCATCCTGTCAGGGTGTATGTTCTTGAGTTGCTTTCAAAGCAATCCTGTTGTTACAGCGGAGACCTGTCGGATGTATTGCCGATCGCAAAATCAACCCTTTCACAACATTTAAAGGAATTGAAAGATGCCGGCCTCATCCAGGGAGAAACGGAACCCCCAAAAATCAAATATTGTCTCAACAAGGAGAACTGGGATATTGCAAAAAAGAATTTTAAAACTTTTTTTGGAGATTAGGTTTTTTTTTAGAAATCTTTGTTCGTAATTTTGCGAACTACGAATAATAAATATACATCAGATGGAAATTAAAATACTTGGAACAGGATGCCCGAAGTGCAACAGCCTGGAAAAAATTACCCGGAAAGCCCTTGACAAAGCCGGAATAGAGGCCACAATTGAAAAAGTCGAAGACATCATGGAAATAATGGAGTATGGGATCATGAGAACTCCGGGATTAGTAATCAATGGTGAAGTAAAGATTGCCGGTCATCTTCCTTCAGAAAAAGAAATTACAGAACTGCTAACTCAATAAATACAAAAATGAAAAAACTATCATTCCTTGCTACATCTGTCGTTTTCATGCTGTTTATCATGATCATGTCATGCAATAGCCAGTCAGCACAGACCGAAAAAAACAATACAAAATCATCCTTGCAAGAGAATTCAACCACTGTGACGGTCTATTATTTTCATGGCGACCGCAGGTGTACCACCTGTAAAGCGGTTGGGAAAGTCAGTAAAGAAACTATTGCTGAAAACTTTGCAGACAATTCCAATGTGATCTTTAAAGATGTAAATATCGAGGAGCCAGAAAACAATGAAATCAAAGATAAGCTTGAGATGAGTGGTTCAGGCTTATTCATTTATGATGGAAAAACAAAAGTCGATCTAACCGCCATAGCTTTTCAAAAAGCGGTCAGCAACCCTGAAGAATTGTCTGAAAAGATTGTTTCAAGCGTTAAGGATATGCTCTAAGCAGGATTCAATGGAATACTTACAGAATCTACTCGATCAGTCTCAGTGGCCTGTATTGTCTGCATTCATTCTTGGCTTGATGATGGCCTTTAGCCCTTGCCCGCTTACTACCAATATCACGGCAATCGCATATATTGGCAAAGACCTTGAAAACCGCAGAAAGGTCTTTTACAATGGTTTGATATATACACTTGGCAGGATGGTATCATATTCAGGCCTTGGTATTGCAATTTACTTTGGAGCAAGCGGTTATAAGGTCTCAAATATATTCCAGGGTTACGGAGAACGCTTCCTGGGCCCAATATTATTGATCGCAGGTATCCTTCTATTGAACGTTATTCCTTTCGGTTGGCTACGAACAAATCGGATAAACTGGAAAAGCAGGTTAAATGTGGATTCAGGGTCATTCCTGAGTATGTTTATACTGGGTGCCGTATTTGCACTGGCATTTTGTCCCTACAGCGGTGTACTCTATTTTCTGATGCTTATCCCGCTTACGATCGAAAGCAGCAATCTGTTACTTCCTCCCGTATTTGCCATTGCCACAGGCCTGCCGGTTATCATCGCCGCCTGGTTGATCGCCTTTACAGTGTCAGGAATAGGCAATTTCTATAATCGGGTCAAGATTATTGAATACTGGTTCCGTAGATTGGTTGCCGTAATTTTTATTGGAACAGGTATCTATTTTATTTGGATTTATTATTTCTGATCATTTGATTATGGAATGGAGAAGAGAAATAAAGATATTCGTCTGGATGCTGGCAGCATTTCTTGTTTTTTACTTTATGCCTTCGGGTACTGAGGTTTTCGACAATGCTGTTTCTCAAGCATTTATTCTTCTTAAATGGTATGCCCGGGAACATGTTTTACTTTGCCTTATCCCGGCATTTTTCATCGCAGGTGTAATAGCCGTATTTATCAGCCAGGGAACGGTTGCCCGCTATCTCGGGCCCAGTGCAACGAAATGGAAAGCTTATCTTGTTGCATCCCTATCCGGAACGATACTTGCGGTATGCAGTTGCACTATCCTCCCTCTTTTTGCCAGTATCTATAAACGCGGCTCAGGGCTGGGTCCTGCAATGACATTTTTATACTCCGGCCCTGCCATAAACATTCTGGCTATTATACTTACGGCCAGGATCCTGGGATTTGAACTTGGGATAGCCAGAATTGTCGGCGCAGTGGTATTCAGTATCCTTATTGGCCTGATCATGGCATTCCTGTTCAAAAAAGAAGAGCAGAAAAGGGCAGAAGAGCAGGCCGGCTTTGTTATCCCCCCGGGGGGAAAGCCAATGTGGCAAATAGCAAGTTTGTTTTTATCGCTCGTTTTCATCCTTGTATTTGCCAACTGGGGAAATCCCGGACCGGAAAGCACTTTCCTGTTCTATATATGGACTTACAAGTGGCAGCTCACTGCCATTTTCGGTATTCTTCTTGGGATAATATTGGTACTCATCCTTAAGATCTCCTGGTGGAAGGTATTACTGGGAGCAATCCCCGTGTTTATTTCTGCCCTGATTTATCCTGATATCCCCGCAGTTCCGTTTCTGATCGCAATCGTTGCATTGAGTATCCTGACCGCCATAACTCCCGGAGAATCCAGAGAGTGGCTGGGAGAAACATGGTTTTTTACGAAACAAATACTCCCTTTGCTTGCAGCGGGCGTGCTTATTGCCGGTTTTTTACTCGGAGGGCCCGAAGGCAAAGGTATCATCCCTGAACACTACATTTCTTCACTGCTTGGAGGGAATTCGATAATGGCTAATTTCTTTGCATCCATATTTGGTGCATTTATGTATTTTGCAACCTTAACAGAAATACCGATCATTCAGGGTTTGCTTGCAAACGGAATGGGTAAGGGCCCGGCCCTTACTTTGCTTCTGGCCGGCCCTGCATTATCCTTGCCTAATATGCTGGTAATACGATCTGTGATCGGAAACAAAAAGACCTTATATTATATTATTCTCGTAATTATCATGGCAACTATTTCCGGTCTGATATACGGAACAATTTGAATATAAAAATGAAAATCCTCATTATTTGCACCGGCAATACCTGCAGAAGCCAGATGGCGGAAGGTTTTCTTAAATATATCGGACCTGAACTCGAAGTATCCTCTGCCGGAACCCAGGCCGAAGGGAAAGTCAATCCTTATGCTATCAAGGCCATGGCAGAACTTGGCATAGATATAAGCAGGCAACGGTCTGAATCCATCACAAAATACCTCGACAAAGCATTTGATTACGTGATCACGGTTTGTGATGGCGCTAAAGAAAGTTGTCCGGTTTTTCTGGGGGATGTAAAGCACCGTATCCATATTGGTTTCGATGACCCGGCTGCAGCAAAAGGAAGTGAAAAAGAGGTAATGCCCATCTACCGCAGGGTGAGGGACGAAATAAAAAGTGCGTTCACGAAATTCTATCAGAAAATACAACAATCATGAGCGACAAGATCAAGGACATGGTACGTGCGAAATACAATCAGATCGCACTCCGGAGCAATAAAGAAAACAATTCTTCCTGCTGTGGAAGTTCTTCCTGTTGCGATCATGAAGACTATACCATTATGAGCGATGAATATTCGCACCTGGAGGGATATCATGAAGATGCCGACCTCAAACTGGGATGTGGAATACCAACCGAATATGCTCAGATATCGGAGGGAGATACAGTAATTGACCTTGGTTCAGGAGCGGGCAATGATGCATTCGTGGTAAGATCCATTGTAGGTGAGCAAGGAAAAGTAATCGGGATAGATTTTGCCGGTGCAATGGTCACTAAGGCAAGGGGAAATACCAGTAAACTTAAATTCGAAAATGTAACCTTCCTGGAAGGGGACATTGAAGATATGCCTGTTGATGAATCCATAGCAGACGTGGTGATAAGTAATTGCGTGCTCAACCTAGTACCTGACAAATCAAAAGCTTTCAGGGAGATGTACAGGGTTCTGAAAGAAGGTGGCCACTTTTGTGTTTCTGATATCGTACTTGTCGGTGAGCTGCCGGATGAGCTGCTAAAGGAAGCAGAGATGTATGCAGGATGTATTGCCAGTGCCATCCAAAAAGATGACTACCTGGAATTTATATCCGACGCCGGGTTCAAAAATGTAGATATAAGAAAAACAAAAGATATCAGCCTGCCTGCAGGAATGTTGCTAAAATATCTGTCGCTTGAAGCGCTCGATGAATTTAAAAAAAGCAATACGGGGATTTACAGTATAACTGTTGTAGGTCATAAATAATCAAATTAATGCAAAAAACTATGGCAAGTGGTAAAAGATTATCCTTCCTGGACCGCTACCTGACACTTTGGATCTTCCTGGGTATGTTTGCAGGGGTTTTGTGGGGGTATTTATACCCGGGTATTAAAGATTTCTGGGGTATTATGGTGGTGAACGACACCAATATTCCCATCGCTATCGGACTGATACTCATGATGTATCCCCCACTGGCAAAAGTACGCTATGAGAAACTGCCAAAGGTGTTCTCAAATGTTAAAAT
>JAZBOU010000014.1:0-43957 GCA_036351275.1 Bacteroidales bacterium | reverse complement strand
GCAGGAATTACTGGAGTGGACACCGCCTACTGGAATGCCAAACTGGATGCAGAGGTCGACCCTGTATTTGCAGCCAGTATAGCGGCCGGTATAACAGGAGCTGATACTGCTTCGTGGAACAATAATACACCGGTTTGGAGTAGAAATGGGAACGATGCTTATTATAATTCAGGTAATGTAGGCATAGGTACATCCACGCCACTGCAAGCTTTCCATGTGAATGGAAATAGCTATTTGGATGGAGATGTGGATGTGACAGGAAGCATTCAGGTTGATACTCTAAATATTGCAACCGAAGCTGCTATCAGGTCTTATGGTCCATTCCGTTTAGAACTTTATAGTGGGTTTGAGTTTAAACTTACTCTCGGTTCAATTACAAGTGATTTTAGAAACAGTAGGTGGAGAATTAATTTAAATGGTGGTATTAATAATGATATTATCATGGAAGACCACGGTACGAGTTTCTATACTGGTTTAAGTGCAACACAGGCGATCGATGTTAATGGAAATATTCTTGCACGTGGTTCAATCATGTCTGATATTATTGCTCCTGATGATTCGGACTATGTAACAATTGATGACGTGATAAGGCTAATCCCGAGGGCAACTGCCCCATCGCCTGCGCAGCAAGGCATGATATACTCAAATAGCTCAGACAATCACCTGTATTTCTATAATGGAACATCTTGGGTGCAATTAGACAACTAATGATACGATTAAACTATAGACTGATAATATAGTTTAACCGTTTCAATTTTAAATCCCCGTGAGCCCAGGGCCGCGGGGATTTCTTTATAATTTGGTTTTAAGACCGAAAATCGAAAAACGAGAATCGAGAATCGAAAAACAAAAATGAGATACTCTATGCCTGACGCCCAATGCCCAGCGCCCAACGCCTATTTAAGTACCCTCTGAAGCACGATACCACCTACGATAAGCGCCAGTCCTCCAATTGTGTAGATGTATATCGTTTCCCCCACAGCAATGGATACAAACATTAGCGAAAGAAAAGGGGAGATGTATACCAGGTTGCTGACCTTAGCCGTAGTAGAAGATAGCTGCAGGGCTTTCAACCATAACAGGTAGGTAATACCCATTTCAAACAGGCCAACATAAAGACTGCCAAATATGCCTCTGGCGTTAAATTGGATCTCTTCCCCGCTGATTAGGACAAAAAGCAGGACGTAGAAAAATCCGAACAGGAAGTTAAGCAGCAGTTTGGCGGCTTCCTCCCGCTTGTCTTTCATATTCATCAGCCAGTATGTAGCCCAGAAAACGGAACTGACCAGTGCAAAAGCAATCCCTCTCGGACTTGAGAGTTCAACACCCCCCCATGATCCCTTGAAGATGATCACCAGCATCCCTGAAAAGCTGATCATCAGTGCCAATATGCTCCAAATGCTGATACGTTGTTTCAGCACCGGGATTGAAAGGATTACCAGTGTGATCGGCCACACATAGTTCAATGCCACGGCTTCCTGTGCCAGCAAAAGGTCGTATGCTTCAAAAAGGATGATGTAATAGGCAAATGGATTCAGCAATCCCAGTATGGCTGAGTTCAGCCATTGCCGCCGGGTAACCCTGAAGCATTCCGGCAATTCATTCCTGGCAACTTTCCATGCCACCAGGATTAAGAGGGAGAACAAGCTGGCCCCCAGGAGCAGTTGCGTCGGGGAAATATGCTGCAGGGTCAGCTTGAATGCGGATCCTGCAGTCGACCAGAAAAGGATGGCTGTCAATGCCAGTACGTATGCTTTCTGTTGCCTCCTCATTATCCTGAAATTGCCCAGCCGGGATATTCGTTTATGTTTATGTCAAATACAAAAGTTGAAATGAAATAGATTGACAGGGTGATCACCACAGCCCCGATGATGTTAAGGATCAAACCTGTCCTGGCCATTTCCATCATCCTGATCCTGTTTGTTCCGAATATGATGGCATTGGGGGGCGTGGCCACCGGAAGCATAAATGCCATGGATGCCGAAAGTGTTGCTGGAAGCATAAAAAGCAAGGGGTTGATGTTGCTGCTCATGGCGATGCCTGCCAGTATGGGAAGAAGCATCTCGGTGGTCGCGGTGTTGCTGGTCAGCTCGGTAAGGAATGTCGTCATCAGGCAGATCACAAAGATCACAATGATTGGATGAGTCTCCGAAATGAAGTTCAGTTGTTCTCCGAACCACATCGAGAGGCCTGATTCCTTGAATCCGCTTGCCAGGGCAAAGCCACCCCCGAACAAGAGGACAATATTCCATGGTATGCCTCGCGCGGTTTTCCAGTCCATGAGCTTTACGGCCCGGTTTTGCCTTGATGGGATGAGAAACAGAATGATAGAGTAGAAAATGGCCACCGTACCATCGTTGATATATTCGGGGTATCCGAACAGGTCCGACCACCCCGGCAGGTTCATGTTCCCGAACTTAAGACCAGCCCTTGTTAACCAGGTAAGTGCCAGCAGTGTGAAGATGATCAATACAGCCTTTTCTTCAAAACCGGGTTTGCCCAATGCACGGTATTGCTCCCTGAATGTGTCATGGCTGAGCCTGGGCCATTTTTTCTTTCGGGGTCCAAAGATGAAATACAGGTAGATCCATACCAACAGGAAAAAAAATACACTCAGGGGAAGTGCAAAAAGAAACCACTGGCTGAAGCTGATCTCCGGGCCGTTCGGAAAGTAGATCTGGAAAATCCTGGCAAAAGAGAGGTTAGGCGGGGTACCCACCAGGGTAGCTATGCCACCGATGGATGCACTATATGCGATCCCCAGCAGGAGGCCTGTAGCGTACTTTCCTGTTTCGGCTTTGCCAATGCTTTCTTCCAGCTTGTCGATCACCGAGATAACAATAGGGATCATCATCATGGCAGTGGCCGTGTTCGATATCCACATGGAAAGAAAGGCAGTGGAGAACATGAAACCCAGCAATATCCGTGCAGGGCTTACACCCGTAAAAAGCAGTAATCTGAGTGCGATCCGCTTGTGCAGGTTCCACTTCTGCATCGCCAGGGCTACTATAAACCCACCGATAAACAGGAAGATCACATGATTGAAATAAGTTGCTGATACATCTTTGCCATCCATGATGCCCAGAAGGGGGAAAAGTGCCACAGGAATGAGTGAAGTTACGGCCAGCGGTACTACTTCCGTGATCCACCATACAGCCATAAGCAGGGCTACCGCCAGGGTGGCACTTACAGCAGGCTGTCCGGGCTGAAGATCGGTGAAGAACCAGAAATATATAAATAGCAATGGACCAGCGATAAGCCCTATTACTTTCACCGTGGATGCTTTATCATTGGATTCCCTTGCAAATGCCGACATATAAGCCTTTGTAAAGCGAATATAGGTTATTATTAAAAAATTTACAATAAGGCCGGTCGAATTCTGTTATTATTTTTTAGTTTTGCAGCCCATTAAAATTTTTGAATATGAAAAGGTTAGCCGTAGTTGCATTCGGGGGAAACGCCTTGCTGAAAGCAGGCGAAGAAGGAACCATTGAACAGCAGGAGGCCAATGCCCGCTATACCAGCGAGCGCCTGCTTCTCTTGCTCAACAATAATTACAACCTGGTGATCACCCATGGAAATGGACCGCAGGTTGGAAATATCCTGCTGGCAAATAAAGCAGGCAATATCTATAATGGCATGCCGGAAATGCCTCTTGATATATGTGTAGCCTATTCCCAGGGTTTCATCGGGTATATGATTGAGCAGCAATTGAGAAACGTACTCCGTCAGCATGAAATGGACCGGGATATTATTTCCATCATCACTCAGGTGCTGGTAACCAAGGACGATCCTGCATTCAAGAATCCAACCAAGCCCATTGGCCCGTATTATACCAGGGAGGAAGCTGACAAGATCGCTGCTGATACGGGTTCCGTATTTAAAGAGGATCCGCAGGGCAGGGGATACCGTAAGGTGGTCGCTTCACCAAAACCCCTGGTGATCTCCAATGTGGATACAATCCGCAAGATCTCTCGTGAAGGCCAGATCGTGATAGCAGTCGGTGGTGGCGGCATACCTGCATATTATGCTGCCGAGAACGAACTCAGGGGTATCGATGCCGTGATCGACAAAGACCTGGCATCTGCCCTGATGGCATCACAGATCAATGCCGATAAGTTCTTTATCCTTACCGATGTGCCAAAGGTATACACCGATTTTAACACACCACAGCAAAAGGCTATCGACCGTATGTCGGTTGCTGAAGCGAGGAAATACCTTGAGGAGGGCCAGTTCACTGAAGGCAGCATGGCCCCCAAGGTCCGTGCGGCCATCCACTTCGTGGAACATACAGGGAAGGATACTATTATTACCAGCGCAGATAAACTGGGTATTGATGATGGCGGTACAAGGGTAGCCATAGTTTAAGAGATCACGAATTCGGGAAGCAGAGAATTCGAGATTCAGAGCGAAATTACTCAGCTGGTTTCAGATTTTCAACCGTAAACAGATCGTCGGACAACCCCTGGTCGAAGACAACATCGGTAAGGCGGATCTTGGTGGAATGCTCTTTTTTCAGGTCGGTCATGATCACCTCAGAGGCGTTCCAGTACTTCCCGATCTTTTCATAAGTATAGGTCGCTTCCTTGAATTTCTTCCCCCCTTTGTCAAAATATTCGATCTTGATAGGGTAATAGTTGGTTTTATCCTGTGTTACGAGAACTTTTGAATAACTGCTTCTGTCTCCCCTTGGCGTAAGCTCAAGTATGTATCCTTTATCGTTAGTTTGCTCGAGCCTTGGGTAAAACCTTTCTGACCAGGGTTCCGTCGCCATGTCTTCATATGAAAAGTCGGTACCTGTGAAAGCCTGGCTCTTTGCCAGGAGTGTTACCTTCTTGGGGTTGCCGAATGCAGGCATATACAGCCACATGGTTCCATCGGGCAGGGATAATGTTGCTATGCCGGCTTGCTTTTCCGGTTTGGTGTAGCGGTATAGCTTTTTGTCGCGCCCTTTCTGATACATCTCGGCCTCGCGAACACTTTCTTCACCGTCTTTATCCACCAGGATGATGGCTACTTTTCCCTGTTTGTCTTCGGGAGCGAACATGATATTATCGAGCTTGGCCAGCAGGTCATGCGCATCCTGCGATATGCCGCTAAAGCTTATTATAACGGTGGCTAATATTAAAATAATCTTCTTCATAATTCTTTCTTGTTCTCCAGGGTTTGTTTTTCGTTTTTCGTTCTCCGTAATGCCCTTCGGTTGTCCAGGATAAGAATAACCGGCAGCAGTGTGAGCGATCCAATTCCGGACCCGATCATGCTTAATGCCACCAGGAAACCAAAATATTGCAGGGGTACCATATCGGAAAACAACAGGACCAGGAATCCTGCCGAGACCGAGATCACGTTGATCACGATGGCCTTGCCGCTAACCAGGATGGTCTCTTCCAGGGCGTGGCTGATGAAATCTTCATGGGTCTTCATCAAATACTTCACATTATTGATCACATGGATACTGTAATCAATTCCTATGCCAAGTGCGACACTTGCCACCAGTACAGTTGCAATATTAAGCGGTATCCCGCTGTATCCCATCACCCCGAAAAGGATCACAATAGCAGCGATAATGGGTATTGTGGCGAATATCCCTGTTTTAATCGACCTCAACATCAAACCCACAAAAATGATCACCATGACGATGGCTATGCTCAGGCTGCCAAACTGGCTTCGTATCAGGCTTCGGTCCATGGTAACATCCACAAAAGGCATCCCTGTGATCTCAATGACGCATTCATCGGTTGAATGTTCATTGATGAAATCATCCATATAATTTGAGAATTCGATCTTGGCTTTATTATCGGGCGACATGAATTTGGATATGATGATCGCTTCAGTCAGGTCTTCATTAACGTATGCCTTTAAAATATCGTTACCCTCCAGCGTAAAGGCCCAGAGTTGCTCTACCATTTCTTTTTCGGGCGGGATCCTGCGTATTCCTTCTCCCATACCAAAGTTTACTTCCATTACCAGGTTTGCAACGGAGTTGGTGGTATACACATCCGGGCTCTTCTTCATATATTCCTCGGTTTCCAGGATCATGTTCAATACTTCCGGGCTCTGGATGTCGCCTTTGAACAATACAAAGATTGGTTTCGAACCGCCAAACTTGTTGATCATGATGTTTTCGGCAGTTCTGGCAGGATTTCCTTTCCTGAAATAATCCTGGATGTCCACACTTCGTTTGATCAGGAAGATACCGACAATGCTAACAAGGATTAAAGCAGACCAGGTCGTAAGAATATACTTGGGATGACGCACAAGCGTGTCTTTCAGCGGAGCGAGAAAATACCGCTGTACCCCTGAGTAACGATAAACGAAGGTTTTCTTCTTGGGTGATTTTTTATATATGCCGAATCCGGCGATGAGCGAAGGTGTGAAAAAGAGCGAAAGGAAAGCGGCAAAGGCTGTCCCAAGGGAGGTAAAGATGCCAAAGTCCCGGATCATTTCAAGATAGGCCCCGAATATGAATGACATGAATCCGATAGCGGTAGTGATTGCAGCGAGTATCACCGGGATGAAGATATAGTTGAGTGCTTTCAACAAAGCCTTCCTCCTGTCGGTATCCTTCATCTGGTTTATCCTGTTCAGGACATGGATGGTATAGGCACTTCCAACAGCAAGCAGTATGATAGGCAGGTTGTTTGATATCATCGACATCTTGAAGCCGAAGAGTGCCATCAGCCCTATGGTCCACACTATGGCAATGGCTACCGTGATGAGGGGGAGAAGAACTCCCCTGAATGATCGGAAGGAAATGGCCAGGATGACCGCAATAACCAGGAATGCAATAGGCAGAAGCCTGGTCAGGTCTCCCTTGATCAGGTTAGAAATGGAGGTGACCATCATGGGAGATCCCGCATAATAAAGCGTTTCGGGCAAATCCATGTTCTCCGTCTTCTTGATTACGGCCCTGGCAACCACCTCGGCATCGGCCTCTTCCGATAATGAAAAAATGATCAATGTGGCGGTGCCATCCTCTGATACGATGCTGCCGCGATACATGTCTTTTGCGTTCACCCTCTCCCTGAGATCTTCCAGTTCCCATTCTTCCTCGGGCAGGTTGTATGGGTCGACGAGTGTACCGACACCCATTTCACTGATGTCGATGATATTGGTGAGACTGGTCACACTGATGATCCCATCAATATTTTTCAGGGTATCTGTGACCTGGCGTACATGTACCAGCACTTCCGTTTTGTAGATGTCATCCGTTTCCAGGATCACCATTCCCATCTTGTTGCTGCCAAATTGATGAGCGATACTTTTAAGGAGTGCAGCATCCGGATCGTCGTCAGGCAGGGAAGAGATGACATCGGAGTTGATCTGCATGCGGGTGACCTGGTAGCCTGTGAACAAGGTGAACAGAATGACCAGGATGATTATGACCCACCGGTATCTTAGAATGGATTTTGCGAGCTTGTTCATTAAGTCTTAATGTGTTTTAACAAAGAAGGCAACTTTTTCAAGAGAGGTGATCATGTCATATTCTTCAAGGTATACCTCTTTTGGTACATTAACAGGTTTAGGCGTATAGTTCAGCAATCCTTTGATGCCGGCTTTTACCAGAAGATCGGTAATTTTCTGGGCATCTTCGCCCGGGACGGTCATGATCCCGATATCAATATTCTTTTCTTTGATGACCTTGCCGATATCTTCCACGTTGTAACACTCAATACCGTGGTACTTCTTTCCGACCTTGCTCTTGTCATTATCGAAAACAGCCACAATAGACAGCTTTGTCCGCTTTCCGCTGAAATAATTTGTGATGGCGCGTCCCAGGTTACCGATCCCAACCACGCATACATTAATACCTTCATCACTGTCAATGATCTGCCCGATCAGGTCTATCAGTTCTCTGACATTGTATCCCTTTCGCAAGGTTCCTGTGTATCCGATCAACATGATGTCGCGCCTGACCTGAACTGCCGTTATATGCTGGATCGTGGCGATCTCATGTGAGTAAATGTGCGACATTCCTTTTGCGTGGCATAGCAATAAAGCACGCCTGTACTGGCTGAGTCGTTCAATGGTTTTGTGCGGTAAGTGTTTCATAAAAATCCTGTTTGGCATTGTTAGTTGCCTAACAATGCAAAAATAGATGCCTGCTTCTGATAATGCAAGAAAAATGTTAATAAATTCACAATGTTAATTATTAACATATGACCACCGGTGATGTTAATTTTGAATAAAAGCGAAGCTGTTGATCAGAATGAGTTGCAGGCAAGCGATTCCTATGCTTGTTTTAACCAGCTATACCATTCATCGGTACCTTCCCCTGTTTTGGCGGAGAGCTCAAAGAATTGCAGGTGATGGTTAACCCTGAGGGCATATTCCCTGGCTTTTTCCACATCGAAGTCGACATAGGGGAGAAGGTCGGTTTTATTGATAATACAGATATCAGAGGTCCTGAACATATCAGGATATTTAACAGGTTTATCATCTCCCTCGGTAACACTGATCACAACCACTCTGTATGTTTCACCCAGGTCGAACATGGATGGACAAACCAGGTTCCCGACATTTTCGATTACAAGTATTGAATCGTCGGTAAGCTCCAGTTCCTGCATAGCCCTGTTCACCATTGATGCGTCGAGATGGCAACCGCTGCCTGTATTCACCTGTACCACCGGAACCCCTGTTGCCTTGATCCGTTCTGCATCATTCATGGTTTGCTGATCGCCTTCGATGATCGAAAAGGCCAGTATGTTTTTCAGGTCCGATATGGTCTTTTCAAGAATCGTGGTTTTTCCCGATCCGGGTGAACTTACCATGTTGATGGCCCTGATCCTTCTTCCTTCGAAATATCCCCTGTTTCGTTCCGCCAGAAGATTGTTTTTATTCAGGATATCCTGTTCAAGGATCAGTTCTTTTTCATGCTGATGATGGTGGTGGTCATCAGGAGCATGATCGTGGTGATGGTGGTGCTCATGTCCATCAGTGTGGCTGTGAGTATGCCTGTGTGCATGTGTGTGGTGCTCACCGCCGTGATCATGTTCATGTGTATGAATGTGTTCGTGTTCCTGTTCTTCACCGGGCCTGGTGATCTTAATTCCATCATCCTGCCCGCAGCCGCATGTTCCGCACATATCTTTATGTTTTAAATTTTGAGTTTTGAGTGTTGCGTTATTTCAGATTTCAAATATCAGATTTAGAATTCCTCAATACCTAAAATATGATCTTCTTAATCTTCATTTCCTTGCCCTGGATGACTTCAGCATATAAATGTCCGCATTCCGGACACGGTGTGATGATATCTTCCGGCACGAATTCGTATTTGCACGACAGGCATTTGCATATAGCCGGAATGCGGTTGATTATGATCCTGGCATTTTCCAGGACACTTGATTTTACCGCTTCCTCAAGGGCAAATTGCAATGCTTCTATGATCACGCCCGAATGATCGCCTATGTCAAGTTCAACTGCAGAAATTTTCTGCCCGTTCTTACCCCCGGAGTGTTCCTCCACGATCTCAACTATATTCATGGCTATCGACAGTTCGTGCATAGTGGCTTATCTATGGCAAAATTAGATAAATCTGCTGATCAAAACGGTAATTCTGTACAATTACTTGATTTAATTTCTATTTTTGCGTATCTTAGGTATGATTATTTAAGAATCATCGAATCTTAGCAATTGGAGGAACCATGCATAAAAAAGTATCACTTACTGTAAAGTGCCCCAAGTGCGGGGAGTTTTTAATGGATGAAGCACACTTGATCAATAACAGGAAAGCCATTCACCTTAACATTAAAACAACCGATGGCAAGGAAGGAAAGATCTGGTTGAGCTCCATTTACGGCGATTACAATTACACTGCTGAATATCCTATTCCTGAAGGCGATGTGGTAGAATTCATCTGCCCTCATTGCAGCGCGAACCTGGCGCGATCACTTGAATGCGAAGTGTGCAATGCCCCTATCGTTTCGTTTACCTGCAGTATCGGTGGAAAGGTTAGCATCTGCTCACGTAATGGCTGCAAAAACCACTATGTGGTGTTTGAAAACCTCGATACGGCGGTCAGGAAATTCTATTCCGAATACGGATATTAATTGATGTGAATCAAGTAGTTGTTAGGAAAAACTTTCGCATTATTGTTAATTAATTAACAAATCCTTGGGAGTTGTTCGCCTGCAAGCATATCGATAATGCGATTTCCTCCGATTGCAGTGTTTAACCAGGCTTTCCCGGGATGTTCCGTTACGATCTCTCCTATGATCCTGGCGTCTTTTCCATGATCGTGTGCATGCATGGCATCCAGGACATTTTCGGCATCTTCACCTGCCGTAACCACTACGACCTTTCCTTCGTTTGCCACATACATTGGATCGAATCCAAGTAATTCACACATGCCGCGAACACCATCACTTACCAGGATCGCATCCTCGTTAATGCTGATGCCGAAATCCTTTTCATGACAAAGTTCTGTAATTACGGTGGCAAGGCCACCCCGGGTGGCATCGCGCATAAATCTGATCCCGGAGGATGCAGCTGTTATAACGGATATCAGACCGTTCAGGGATGCACAGTCCGACAGGAGTGGGGCATTCAGCTTTAACTCATTCCTTGCGCTCATGATAGCCATACCGTGATCGCCTATGGATCCATTCACAATGATCTTGTCACCCGGACGTATTGATTTTCCTTCACTTATATGGAGGTGTTTTTCCTTAAGTGTTCCGATACCGGTCGTAGTAATAAATACTTTATCGCAGTGGCCTTTATTCACCACCTTGGTGTCGCCTGTAACAATGCTGACACCTGCGTTTTTTGCTTCCATTGCCATGGACCTTACAATGCGTTCTAGATCGTCCAGCGGGAATCCTTCTTCTATGATAAAGGCGACACTGAGGTAAAGAGGGCTTGCCCCTGATACAGCTACATCATTTACTGTTCCGCAAACGGCAAGTTTTCCGATATCCCCTCCGGGAAAGAAGATCGGGTCTACAACGAAAGCATCGGTTGTAAAAGCAAGGTGCTTCCGTGGAAGGCTGAGCAGGGCCGCATCCGTTTGCCGGTCCAGCTCCGGATTGCTGAAATGTTTCACAAACAGATTATCGATCAGTTCATGGGTCAGCTTTCCGCCGCTGCCATGTCCCAATCGGATTCTTTCTTCTTTTGCCACCCTTTATAAGTTTTAAGTTTTAAGTTACATTAATTCAGAATTCGGCACTCGGCACTCGGCACTCATGACTCTATCAGGTTCCCTGATATCTGTACCAGGCTGCACAGGCACCTTCATTGGAAACCATACAGGCTCCATATGGATCGCCTGGCGTGCAGGCTTTGCCGAAGAGCTTACACTCAGCCGGTGTTTTTAAACCTTTCAGTATTTCCCCGCAAATGCAGCCTTTTTCATCCCTGCTTTCTTCAACTTCTACGGGAATGGCTAAAGCAGCATCCATGTGTTCAAACTCTGCGCGCAGTTTCAAGCCACTGTTTGGCAAGATACCAAGCCCGCGCCACCAGTCGTCGCAAGGTTCAAATACTTCCCTGACAAGTCTTTGTGCCTTTTGATTACCATGCTGCTGAACGGCGCGTCTATACTGGATCTCGACTTCAGGCTTATCAAATTCTTTTTGACGTGTAAGCATCAATATCGATTGCATCAGGTCGACAGGTTCGAAGCCGGAGATCACGCATCCCAATCCGTATTTTTGAGGAATATCATTATAAATCCCGGTACCTGTTATCGCACTTACATGCCCCGGGGCGATGTAACCATCGATCTTCACACCTTCATTTATCAGGGCTGTCATGGCAGGAGGCATCACTTTGTGCGAACTGTACAGAAAGAAATTGCTGAGTCCCATCTTTGCAGCATTCATAATGCCGGCAGCGCTGGAGGGTGTGGTGGTTTCAAAACCGACTCCAAGAAAGATCACCTTGCTGTCGGGGTTATCCCTGGCGATCTCAATAGCATCCAGAACAGAATAAACGATCTTCACCTTTCTCCCCTTTCCTTTCTCTTCATCCAGTGAAGAAGTCGATCCGGGTACGCGGATCAGGTCTCCATAGGTGGTAATGATCACATCCTCTAACCTGGCAAAGGCAATGGCGGTATCGATGAATTTCCTGTCGGTAACACAAACAGGGCATCCGGGCCCCGATAATAATGCTATGTTATCCGGCAATAAGGAAGGGATCCCGAATTTCTGTATGGCCATGGTATGCCCTCCGCATACTTCCATGAAGCGCAGCGGTTTTGTTGATATACGCCTGATCTCTGCTGCTATTTTAAGCACCAGGTCCTTGTCGCGGTATTCATCAATGTATTTGATCATGGGCGCTTGGCATCAGGTGTTGGGCTTTGGGTAGTGTTGAGTTACTTCAAATATCAACTATCAGATATCAAAAATCAAATATCAGACGATTCTCTCCCCGGTTTCTTTCTCTTCATCATCCAACTGCTTGTTCAGGTCTTCAAATTCCTCAAAAATGCGAAGTGTTTCTGCAGCCTCCTCTTCACTGATCTTTTGAATGGCAAAACCTGTGTGAAGCAGGATATAATCACCTACTTCAACATCATCGAGCAACTGCAGGCTGGCCTTATAGCTGACATTTCCCACGCTGACCATGGCCATTTCACCTTCGATCGATTCTACTTTTGCAGGAATACTTAAGCACATATTCTAGGTTCTTAGTTTTGAGTAATAGTATATAAGTGAATCAGGAACTACTTCTTAATTCCATGTTCCATGTTCATTATTCATTATTTATTCTTCATTCTTCTTCTCGCTGCAGCAATCACCAGCTGCCCCAGGGCAAGGCCACCATCGTTGGCCGGGATGTTTTCAGGAGTGTACACTTCAAATCCTCTTTCGATTAATCCATTCTCGGCGTTCTCGAGCAAGTATTTGTTCTGGAAACTTCCACCCGAAAGAACGATTTTCCTGATCCCCGACTTTGCCATGTCTTCGGCAGCAGCAAAAATAATATTAATCACTGAATTGTGGAATCGCGCTGCAATTCGGGGAACTTCCACTTTAGCATCCAGGTCTTCCACCATACCTTTGATGATGCCGCCGGTGTCGATGCTGTTCTTTATTGTAAAAGGATATGCCTCTTTTTCGCTTATATCAATGGCAGCTTCGAGCCGCATGGGGGCCTCGGCATGGAAAGAAGACACATTGCACAATCCACACAATGCTGCCGCAGCATCGAACAGCCTGCCTGTACTCGAAGTCAGGGGTGTGTTCAGCTTCATTTTCAGGGCCTGTTTTACAATCGAAACTGATTCTTCAGGGATAGAAGCAAGGAAAGCGGGTTCCGGAAAGTCATCACCATAAGTTTTGATAAGATATGATAATGCCATCCGCCAGGGCTCCTTTGTAGCCATGTCACCCCCTGGCATAGGGACATAGTCGAACCAATGTTTTCGCTCAAATCCAGCAAGATCACAGATCATGAACTCACCTCCCCAAACATGGCCGTCATCGCCCAGGCCCACTCCATCGAAACTTATGCCGATCACCTTTTCATCGAGTCCGTGTTCAGCCATGCATGAGGCTATGTGTGCATGGTGGTGCTGGACTTCCACACATTCAATACCGCTCTCCCTGGCATACCTGCTTGAAAGATAATCAGGGTGCATATCGTGCACCATGAGCACCGCTTGCATCCTGAACAGCCTTGAAAAGCGTTCTGCTGCTTCTGAATAAAATTCCAGGGTCTCTGCATTTTTCAGGTCTCCGATATGCTGACTGAGAATGGCCTGCCTTCCTTTCCCGATACAAAAACAGTTGACCAGCTCCGCGCCACAAGCGAATATCCCGTCAACATCAAGATCAAGGTCGACCGGCCTGGGTGCCCAGGACCGGCTCCGGCGTACCATCCTGGCCCTTTTATTGATCACGCGTACCACCGAGTCATCTGTCCTGTTGTAAATATCCCTGTTGTTGATCAGAACGGCATCGGAGATCCTGCCAAGCGTATCTATTGCCTCCTCATTGCTGATTATAATGGGCTCGTCAGAGATATTGCCGCTGGTCAGAACGATCACATCCTGTTCAAGTTGATCGAACAGGAGATAATGGAACGGCAGATAAGGGAGCATACCTCCGACGGTGCCAAAGCCCACACTAACACCGGGGGCTAGTTTTTTCCTGGTTTCCAAAAGTGTAATGGGCCTCTGCCAGCTGCTTAGCGTACGTTCTTCAGCTTTTCCGATCACAGCATACTTCCGGGCTGTTTCAAGGTCCCTGAACATGACTGCAAAAGGCTTTCCGTCCCTGTTCTTGGCCTCGCGCAGGCGGTTCACCGCAGATACGTTTAAAGCATCACAGGCCAGGTGAAATCCCCCAAGACCCTTCATGGCAACGATACTGCCTTTTGCGATCAGGCCGGATATCTTCTCAAGAATGGTCGGGATACCGGTATATTCTCTGCCGTCAGCCATCAAAGAGTAGTGTGGCCCGCATTCGTTGCATGCAATGGGCTGGGCATGGAACCTGCGATCAAGGATGTGTGTGTATTCCTCATGGCATTTTTCGCACATCTCGAATTCATCCATGGTGGTCATGGGCCTGTCGTAGGGAAGGTCGCGGATGATGGTAAAGCGCGGACCGCAATTGGTACAGTTGATAAAAGGATAATCCATGCGGTGTCGCTGCGAACGCATGTCTTCCAGACAGGCATCGCATACGCATATATCCGGGCTGACATCAGTGATGCTTTCCGAATGATCTTCGCTTTTTTTTATAAAGAACTCCCTGAAATTTTTCACGTTGGTTTCCCGGGAGGTAATATTCTTGATGTCGGATGCTGTCGGTGCTTCCTTACTGATAGCATCAACGAAGGTATTGATCGCAGCGGCTTCACCTTCCACATGTATTTTTACACCTTCATTGCTGTTTTCCACCCACCCCTGCAAGGCATATCGATCAGCAAGGCGGTATATGAAGGGCCTGAACCCTACACCCTGCACCAAACCGGTGATCGTAATATGTCTTGACTGTTTCATTTACCTTGTGCCAGATATCCCGCAAAATTAGCTTTTTCTTCTCTACGGTCACCTGGTATCCCGTAAACCATACCATATATCTTTTTGATAATCACTAAAAAATGTGTATATTTAGTCCACAAACTACCAATTGCAAATGTTGCAGGATCTAGATTGTAGAAAATGTTTTGTAAGATCAAGCACATGTTTTTCCGACCTTTTGACGGAGGATATGGATGAGCTTGTCGGACAAAAGATCAGTACAGTATACAAAAAAGGCCAAACGATCTTTTATGAGGGTATGATGCCTACCGGGATCTATTGTCTTCATAAGGGCAAGATCAAGATTGCCAAGCGGGGCATTGACGGGAAGGAGCAGATCGTCCGCTTTGTCCTTGAAGGCGGGTTGCTTGGCATCCGCTCACTGATGGGTGGCCGCAAATATTCCGCCTCTGCAACTACCCTGGAAGAGTCTGTTGTTTGCTATATCGACAAAAAAACATTTTTTAAGCTCTCAACGAAATATCCTGACATTTCGCATTGTGTTATGACACTTATCTGTACCCTGCTGGAGGAAGCGGAAATGAAAATGACATCCCTGGCTCAGAAACATGTCAGGGAACGCCTGGCGGAAGGGTTGCTTGTCCTGGATGAACTGTTCAACAAGCCGGGTGGTTGCAGGGCAGGGGATGAGCATTCAATAGTGCTCACACGCGAGGACCTTGCCAATATTGTAGGTACGGCGACCGAAACAGTGATCCGCTTACTGTCGGATTTTAAAGATGAAAAACTTATCGACACAGAAGGACGTAAGATCATCCTCCTCGACCGCGAAGGCCTCAAAAAAACTGCCAACAATCTTCCTTAATATCTTTTTTGCCCCAGGCCTCAGGCCCCACACCCAAAAAGCATGACAATTGTCATTTTTTCAGATGACCATTCTCATTTTTCTGTCTGACTGTTCTCATTGGCTAATGCAATGATTCATAGTATTATTATGCCACTAAATGGAATATAAAAAGACAGTATTATGGGTGAAATTAAGCCAAGCGGTGTTTTCCTCTCATGTGACCTGAGCATGCTAAATGGCATATCCCCTGCCGTGCTTGAGGAATATGTGAGAAAAATACCTGGAATACGCATGGTGTGGATATCCGGTGAGGGTCTTGTGCCAAAACCTGATGCCATTCAGAAAGAAATCAAAGCACACAACCTCAAACGATTTGTGCTGGCCGGCTATGAACCAGGCATGGATAAATCAGCATTTTCACGTGCCCTTGCCCTTGCCGGAGAGGATCCTGCCGAGGTTTCCCTGGCCTCATTCAGCGAATATGGCGTGAAGGGCATTGACGAAGCAAAAGCTGCCCTGTATTGCGCCATACACGGCATTCCATACCCTGAGGCCAGGATGAACGGAACAGCAAAAGTGCTTCCTGAAACTGTGGTCATCGGTGGCGGTATCGCCGGAATACAGGCTGCACTGGAGATCGCCGATAGTGGGAATAAGGTGTTCCTTGTTGAACGCAGCGGTACCATCGGCGGGCATATGGCCATGTTTGATAAGACTTTCCCGACACTGGATTGTGCAGCATGTATCCTGACACCGAAAATGGTGGAAGTAGGGCAACACCCCAATATTGAGCTGCTGACACTGTCAGAGGTTACAGAAGTGTCGGGGAACCCCGGAAATTTCGAGGTGACGATCCACCAGAAGGCAAGATATGTGGATATCACAGCATGTATCGGGTGCGGAGTGTGCAGTGATAAATGTCCTCAGAAAACCTACAGCGAATTTGATGCAGGGACAGCCCTCCGCAAAGCAATTTATATCCCATTTCCGCAGGCAGTGCCCAATAAGTATCTGATCGATGCCGAAAGCTGTCGCTACATACAGGAGGGAAAATGCGGTGTTTGTCAAAAGGTTTGTCCCGCTGAATGTATCGATTTTAATGATAAAGACAAGGAGGTAAAGGTCAATGTCGGCAACATCATTGTTGCTACGGGATTTCAAACCTTCGACCCCGCTCGCATCAAGGAATATGGCTATGGGAAATACCCTAATGTTCTCACATCATTGGAATTCGAGCGTTTGATCAATGCTGCAGGCCCCACCGGTGGCAATATCAGGTTTCGCACCCAGGACAAGAAAGGCAACTGGATATTTGCCGATGACGGAGGGGAACCCGGGAAAGTAGCGCTGATACATTGCATCGGTAGCCGCGACCGAAACTATCATGAATACTGCAGCAGGGTATGTTGCATGTATTCACTTAAGCTAGCTCACCTGGTAAAGGAAAAACTGCCGGATGCAGAGGTTTACGAGTATTACATCGATATGCGTGCATTCGGGAAAGGATATGAAGAGTTTTATGACCGCATCAGGGAGGAAGGAGTACACATGGTCAGGGGCAGAACGGCAAAGATCAGAGGGGATAATGGCAAATTACAACTTCGCACGGAAGACATCCTGAACAACAGGCTGATCGAACAGCAGGTTGATATGGTTGTCCTGGCCGTGGGCTTGGAACCAAGGGATGATGCAGCAAAGCTGGCCAACATGTTGAATATAAGGAGCGAATCCTCGGGTTGGTTCCTTGAAAGCTGCAGCAGCAGCGATCATTGCGGAAGCATTTCTGCCGGAATCCATCTTGCCGGCGTATGCCAGGGTCCGAAGGATATCCCCGACTCTGTAGCTCAGGGCAGCGCAGCAGCTGCGCGTGTGCTGGAGAGTATATTGAAAGGTGAGATTAATACAGGGATCACCGGATTACATGATATAGAACTCAGGGCCAAAGAGCTCGCAACTATGCAGGAGGATCAATAATGAACCAGAGAGTAGACTCAACAATGAAAAAAGACCTGCAGAAGTTTGGATTGCAGGAATGGCACGATTGCTACCATTGTGGTAACTGTACGGCATTGTGTCCCTTGTCCGACGATGATTACATGTTTCCAAGACGTTCCATCAGGACGATGCAGATGGGCCTGAAAGACAAACTGGTCTCAGGAGTCGATCCGTGGCTTTGCTATTACTGCGGGGAATGCTCGGATACCTGTCCGAGGGATGCCAACCCGGGAGAGATCATGATGACACTCAGGAGGTATCTCACTTCGCTTTACGACTGGACCGGTCTTTCCAGGAAATTCTATACATCCAAGTTGTGGGAGATTGGCGCAATATTGCTTTTTGGCGGGCTGGTGGTGCTGGCCTTCGCTATTTTCTGGCCCGGAATAAATCCTGAACTTACGGCGGAAGGTGGTGTTAGGATCAATTCCATCATGCCCATACAATGGATTGAATGGGCCGACTGGGGAATGGCCATTATCGTAGCAAGCTTGCTGATATCCAATATCCTCAGGATGTACATTAAGATCGTACTTAAGAACGGAGGAGTGCGCATACCCCTGTTCCTTTATTTCAGGGAAGCCTGGCAGTTGCTCTTCCATTTTTCCACACAGTGGAAATTCTCAAAATGTGATGGCAGGAAATACTGGCTCTGGCACTGGTTCCTGATGTCGGGATATACGATCATGTTTATCCTGATCGTAGTATTCCTCCCATGGTTCCAGACTGAGGCCATCCATGAACCCTGGCATCTTCAGCGCCTGCTGGGTTATTATGCAACATTCGGCCTGCTGTTCGGCCTGGTTGCGGTGATCATTGGCAGGATAAGGAGAAGTGATGCCAAGTTTAAATTCTCCCATGTCAGCGACTGGCTTTTCATCGTCATGCTGTTTATGACCGTTGTCACAGGAATTATGGTTCATTTTTTCAGGATAGGGGGAATGCCATATGCAACCTATTATACTTATGTTGCTCACCTGGCCATCCTGGTTCCTATGATCATGATCGAAGTTCCATTCTCGAAATGGTCGCACCTGGCATACAGGCCTTTTGCGATCTACTTTGCCAATTTGCGAAAGGCGGCATTACGGCTCAGTGAGAAAAGAGAAATTTCAATAGCAACAACATAAAATACCCATCATGAAAGAATCACGAATAGGAGTTTATATCTGCTGGTGCGGGACAAACATTGCCAAGATGGTTGATGTGGAAAAGGTAGCTGAGGAAATAGGCAAACTGGAAAATGTAGTTGTCTCGCGTAATTATAAATATATGTGTTCCGATCCCGGGCAGGAACTCATTGTAAACGACATCAGGAAACACGAGCTTGACCGGGTCGTGGTTGCAGCCTGTTCCCCACGGATCCATGAACTGACATTTCGGAAGGCGCTGGAGAATGCCGGCCTGAACCAGTACCTCTTTGAAATGGCAAATATCCGTGAGCATGTTTCCTGGGTTCATTCTGACAGGGAAGTAGCAACCGGCAAAGCAGCCGACCTGGTAAGGGCTGCATTGAGAAGGGTTTCTTACCATGAGCCCCTCGATAAACTTTCGGTAGATATCGATCCGGCTACACTCATTATTGGGGGTGGTGTTGCCGGCATGTCAGCTGCCCTGCGAATTGCTGAATCAGGAAATAAGGTTTACCTGGTTGAAAAAGATGAGACCCTGGGTGGCCAGGCGGTAAAGATCGACCTGAGCTTTCCTTATATGAACTCGGTTTCATCTTTTCTGCAACCGATGGTTGAAAAGTTGTCCCATCACGAAAATGTGGAGGTTTTCTGCTCCACAACCATTAACGACATAAAAGGCTATGTCGGGAACTTTGAAACGGAAATATCAGTGAATGGGAGCACGAAAAGCCTGAGTTTTGGCCACATTATCGTTGCAACGGGATTGAAGACCTATGACCCCACACCCATGGAAAACTATGGGTATGGCAGGCTGAAGAATATTGTAACATCAATCGAGTTTGAGGAGGTTCTTAAATCAGGAAAGATACTGACAGAGGATGGCAAGACACCTCAGAATGTGGCGATCATACATTGTGTGGGCAGCCGCAACAGTGATTATCATGAATACTGTTCGCGAAACTGCTGTGCCACTGCCCTAAAGTATGCCAACCAGCTCCGTTCAGCCCTGCCTGATGCCGGCATATTTGAACTCTATGCCGACATGCGGGCATTCGGAAAAGGCTGCGAGGAACTGTATGCCAAAACTTCAAAAAGGGATATCATGTTCCTGATGTTCGATCCCAAGCGTGATCTGCCCGAGATAAGGGAAGCCGGAAAAAAAGATAAATGCAATATGATCATAAGCATGAAAGAGCAGCTTTCGGGAGAGCATATTGAAGTTCCCGCTGATATGGTCATCCTGATGACTGCTGTTGAGGCCAGGGAAGAAGCCCGCGACATTGCCCATGCGGCGGGGATCAGTATGTGCGGGAACGATTTCTACATTGAAAAACATCCCAAGCTCGACCCGGTGGCAACGACTACCGATGGCGTTTTCATTGTTGGTGCTTGCCAGGGCCCCAAAGATATCCCGGAGTCAATATCTCAGGCATGGGCAGCTGCTGCGCGGGTAATGGCAGGGATATGCAGGGGGAGTGTAGCCGTTGAGGTGACGACAGCTGTAGTGAATGAAGATATATGCTGTGGTTGCCAGACCTGCGTAAGCGTATGCCCTTACACGGCTATCACCTTTGACGAGGAAAAGAATGTATCCGTTGTGAATGAAATACTATGCAAAGGTTGCGGAACATGCGGTTCGACCTGTCCTACAGGAGCCATTCGCAGCAGGCATTTTACTGATACGCAGATCTTATCACAGATAGAAGGCATGCTGAACGAAGGCAAGCTAAAAGAAACCGAAAAAATAATGGAGGAGATTTAATATGGACGCGTTTGAACCAAAAATCGTCGCATTCCTGTGTAACTGGTGTTCCTATACCGGTGCCGACCTGGCCGGGACATCAAGGATGAAGTATGCGCCTAATATACGTATTATCAGGGTGATGTGCTCAGGAAGGGTAGACCCCACCTTTGTTCTGAAATCCTTCAGGGAAGGGGCCGACGGCGTACTGATCTGTGGGTGTCACCCCGGCGACTGCCACTACCATGAAGGCAATTATAAATGCCTGCGCAGGTATGAGTTCATAAAACGCTACCTGAAGCAAATGGGAATGGATGAAAAAAGGATCCGGCTTGAATGGATCAGCGCGAGCGAAGGAAAACAGTTTGCACATCTGGCAGATGAGATGGCTGAACAGGTGGCCAAACTTGGCCCGTGCAAGGTTAAAACAGTGATGGAAAATATTACATAAAGCCCAAGATCATGGAAAAAGAAAAAAAAGGCAAATTAAAACTGGCTGTTTATTGGGGTGCTGCTTGCGGGGGATGTTGTGTTTCAGTGCTGGATGTGCATGAAAAGTTACTTGATATTGTTGCGGCAGCCGACCTTGTATTCTGGCCTATCGCTTTGGACACCAAGTATGAAGATGTACAAAATATGCCTGACGGGTATATCGATTTATGCCTGTATAACGGTGCTATCAGGAACAGTGAGAATGAGCTCATGGCTGTCCTCCTGAGACAAAAGTCCAAAATTCTAGTGGCATACGGCTCCTGCGCCCATATGGGCGGGATCCCCGGCCTTGCAAATTTCTCTGACCGCGAATCCCTTTTCAAAAGAGTATATATCGAAAGCGAATCCACGGAAAACCCTGAAAGCATCACACCTCAGCCAAAATATGATGTGCCGGAAGGAGAACTGGAGATCCCGGCCTTCTACAATGATGTGCAAACACTGCGGGATGTAGTATGTGTCGATTATTATATCCCGGGTTGCCCGCCACAGAGCGAAAGACTGCTCGAAGTCTTTACGGCCATAGCTTCCGGGGCAGAACTTCCTTCGAAGGAAAGCGTTGTGGGTGCCCTCGACAAAAGCCAGTGTGATGATTGCCCAAGGAAAAAGACCGATAATAAAAAGGTAAAACAGTTTTTCCGGCCATGGGAAATTGAGGATGACGGAGAAACCTGTTTCCTGGAGCAGGGAGTGATCTGCATGGGGCCTGCTACAAGGGGAGGATGCGGTGCCAGGTGCATTGAAGGAAATGCTCCGTGCAGGGGATGTTATGGTCCGTCACCTGATGTGACCGATCCGGGTGCTAAAATGATGTCGGCCATTGCAACCATGATCGATTCAAATGACGAAGATGAGATCAATGCCATCATTGATGGCATCGAGGATATAGCAGGGACATTTTACCGTTTCAGCCTGCCCTTTTCCATACTGAGGCGAAAATTGATTCAAAGGGAAACAGTAGAAGCCGAGCATTAATATTCAACAATCACAGGAATTATGAAAAACAGAATCACTATCGATCCTATCACACGCCTGGAAGGGCATGGTAAAATAGAAATATTCCTCGACAAATCCGGTGCTGTAGAGAATGTGTATTTCCAGGTACCTGAACTCCGGGGTTTCGAGAAGTTCGTTGAAGGCCGGCCCGTTGAGGAACTTTCTCAGATCGTGACCAAGATATGCGGTGTATGCCCGGGATGTCATCATATGGCATCCGGAAAAGCTACTGATGAAGTATTCGGGTTAACGCCTCCGCCAACCGCAAGGAAACTCAGGGAGCTATTTTATATGGCGCATTTCGTTCATAGTCATATTGCGCATTTCTATGCCCTGGCAGCTCCCGACTTCGTTGTCGGACCGGATGCCGATCCTTCTGAACGAAATATTCTGGGGGTCATTGCTAAAGTCGGACTAGAAGTCGGTGGTGAAGTGATCAAACAACGCAGGATCGCCCAGGAAATACAGGCATTGCTCGGAGGACATCAGACACATGTTGTAATGAATATCCCGGGCGGGGTGAGAAAAGGCCTGACCGAAGAAGAACGGGATGATATCGTTGCGAAGGCAGAAGGATTCGTTGAGTTCGGGAAGTTCTCACTCAAGATATTTGATGATGTGGTTCTGGCCAATGAAAAATATGTCGATATCATTCTGAATGGGCCTTATTCACTCGACCTGTATTCAATGGGACTTGTCGACGGAAGTAACCATGTGAACTTCTACGACGGAAAAGTACGTGTTGTGGACCAGGACGGAAAAGAACATTGCAAATATGCGCCGGAGGAATATATGGAATTCGTGAGTGAAAGGGTAGAACCCTGGAGTTACCTGAAATTTCCCTACCTGAAGAAAGTAGGGTGGAAGGGGTTCGTTGACGGAAAAGACTCAGGAGTGTATCATGCCACACCCCTCTCACGACTTAATGCGGCCGACGGAATGGCCACACCACTGGCACAGGAGCAATATGAACGCATGTATAAAGTGCTGGGGGGTAAACCTGTTCACAATACGCTGGCCATGCACTGGGCCAGGCTGGTGGAACTCTTGTATTCGGCCGAGAGGTGCCTGGAGCTGGCCAAAGATCCTGATATCACCGGTAAAGAGCTCAGGGCTAAGGTCGATAAAAGCAAGTTCAGGGGAGAAGGTGTAGGTATAGTGGAAGCGCAGCGCGGAACCCTTACGCACCATTACTGGACGGATGATAAAGGGATCGTGAAAAAAGCGAACATTATCGTGGGCACCACCAACAACAATGCCGCTATATGCATGTCGCTGAAAAAGGCTGCGGAAAACCTTATCGAACCGGGAAAAGAAGCAGGCCAGGGCATCCTGAACATGGTTGAAATGGCATTCAGGGCCTATGATCCCTGTTTTTCCTGTGCGACCCACAGGCTGCCGGGCGATATGCCCCTGATCGTCGATATTATCGACAGCAACAAGGAATTGGTTCAACGTGTTCAACGTGACTGAATGATCGATGCCTGAAGAAGATAAAATACTGGTTCTGGGGATCGGGAATGAGATCCTGAAAGACGATGGGATAGGGCCGAAAATTGTCAAAAAACTGCAGAATTTCCTGCCTTCGTCAAATCTCGACTATGCCACCTCAATGGTTGGGGGAATGGAAACTATCGAGATCATGAAGGGCTATAAAAAAGCCATTATTATCGATGGAATAATGACAGGAGAAAACCTTCCCGGCACGGTCTACTACATGAAATACCCGCTCCACAGGAGTACCCTGCACCTCTCGAATGCGCACGATATAAGCTTTGATTTGTCCGTGAAACTGGCCAGGGAGTTGGAAGTGCCATTCCCTGAAAGCATCTGCATCATAGCAATAGAGATACAGGAAGACAGGGTGTTCGGGGAATCGCTGACAGATGTTTTGCAGGAGAAGTACAGCGAAATTTTTAATTCAGTGGCGAATACGATACAGGAAAGCATTGCTCAAAATAATATGGAGGATTGTCATGAAAAGGTTTGATTCAAAGGGGATGCTGATCATCCCAAACCCGGTAAGTTCTGAAAGTATCTGTAAACAAAAGCAGATCCTTCTGATACGCGAGTGTTATTGCCAGAACGGACATAACCTGATCAGTAGCAGTGCCATCTTCAATGGATTTGAAGGTATTGTAATAAAGGTGCGGAGGGGTGAGAAAGAAGGCCTTGTGGCACTCAGCCCTGTTTATGGCTATAAAAGCAGGGTATCGCTTAATATTGATCTGCTGGAAGATCAGATATGGGAGATTTGCTGTCCGCAGTGTAACACCAGTCTTCCGGTGTATTCGGAATGTGCATGCGGAGGGAATATGATAGCCTTGTTTACCGACAGGCAGGCCTCTTTTGCTAATTGTATCGGGATTTGTAACCGTATCGGTTGCTATAATGCGGGCATTCAGCACAGCAATGAGCTGCTTACGATGTCGATGATAGCGGAAATGAACACTACCTGAGTGGATAGTGTCTGTAGCCCATCTGCTAGTCCCTTATTCCGACTCCAGACACATTATTTCATATCATAAATAGAAAAGTCTCCATCCTTCTTCTTATCCTCTTTTTTTGAACGGTCACCGGTGTATGCCTGGAAAGGCCGGCTGAGTTTCAGGATCAACCCCTGCTGTTTTTTATAGTACGGAAGCGATATGGATGATGATCTTTTATCGGGCTGGATCTTCTTCTCCAGGTTTTCAAATATCTCTTCCATGTAATCCCTGGCAATTTGCATGCTTATCTCCACATAATCATGAACATAGATCTGCATTTTCCTGGTCTTTTCATCAGCATATAAGGCATCAACAACCTCAGCAGTGATCAGGTCATGTGCCCTGTGCAGTTCCTGTGCATTGAAACCGGCTGCAAAACGTTCTACTACGATATCATCCGCATAATTCAGGATAAAACTTCTGTCACCGCTGCGTATGGCGGCCAGCATGAGATGGTACAGCGTACTGACCAGGTTCATGATCTCCTCTTCTTTCATACGCTTATAGGGTGAAATTGCTTTTGCTGCTTCCTGGCTGATCAGTTTTTCCACTATGGATTCCATGATCCGTTCCTTGTCAAGCAGCAGTTTTTCATAAAGAATGAGATTTGGCCTGTAGGATTTTGATTTCAGGGCTGCTTCATTCCTGTTGACCCATTCGCCTGTATGGTTCTTGTTATTGACCATCAAAAAGATCATTCTTCTAATAATGCTGTAACGCGGCGTGGGAGCCCATCCCAGTGTTTCCCTCGTATATGAGGCATCCACTTTCATGCTTTTATCGATGTAACCGTACATCCACAGCCGCTCAAACGGTTTGCCTGCAAGACCTGATTTCCAGAATACTGTGCGCATCAAGATCCACATGTACACAATGTACCTGCTGATCATAAAAGGCCTGATATTCTTTCCAAAGAATTCCCTTGTTGCGGAACGGTAGAGGTTATGTTGTGATTCCGATCCATCCGGACTAGCAATATAGGTGTCGAAATGCCTGATGCCTTTATCCCGTGCTATGATATTGCCGATCAGGCGTATAAGATCATATATATGCAGGTATGTGACGGCAGCGTCACCTTTTCCGGCAAGGAACCTCCTGTTCCAGTTCCGCGACAACCAGGAGGACAGGAGTTTGTATAGTGGTGCGTATTCACACCAGTCGGAGAAAATGGCGGCAAAGCGAACGATACTGCATGCAAAGTATTTTGTGTATTCTTTGCAAAGTTCTTCCCCTTTTTTCTTACTCCTGGCATATGCAAAACGGGCGCTGGCAGGGCTTTTTTCGTTGATTATCAGTTTTTTCTGGCCAAAAGAGCAGGCGGCCAGGGAACTGGCAAAAATAAATCTTCTGACCTTGAGGAGCCTGGCAAGTTCAAGCACATTCGTTGTGCCATTGATATTCGTTCGCTCGTATTCCGGTTTATCATCATAATCAAAGTCGTAATATCCGGCGAGATGAACGATAAATGATGCTCCACCACGCTTTTTAATGTAAAGTGCGATATCCGCTATTGCTCCTTCATTGGATATATCCCATTGTATCCATTCAATATTGCTGTGAAAGGGTATTTCGGCTTCAATGCCTGAACGTCGTGCTATGCAGAATACATGATACTTTTCGCGGAAAGATCCTAAGAGGTTTCTTCCGATAAATCCTGAAGCACCGGTGATGATGATCTGTTCCCTGGGATTAGCCATATCTTACCCCCGCTTTATCTTTCTTCCAGAGAAGAAATACGATCAGTGCCATCATTCCGTCTGCCAGGCCGGAAACCAGTACCATCGTAATGCCATCAATAAAAAAGTAATATACCAGCAGGTAAACAAGGGCGATCGTCTTGGCCCCGATGATAAAAATGATCAGTTTCCGGCAGGAACCCGGGTCTATTGCCGCAAGGATATATGCTCCGCACATTACAATGTGAAACACACCTCCCTGGACCTGGAAGAAAGGATTGCCTCCATTAAAACCAAAATAGCGTATTCCTTCCTCGTTCAGGAATATGAGAAACAATGCCACGGTAAAAGAATGCAATGCAAGCAGCCATAGAAAGAAACTGAGATACTTCATATATTCAAATTTAATTCCTTCTTTGCTTGCAAACCTATGACTTCTGTCATGTTTTCGCTTGTTTGCCAACGAGAAAACATAAATGTCAAAGATGGGTTTTCCCTTCTTTTGGACCTGTTACATCTAGGTAGTTCTAAGTATTGGAATATTAAGTACTTACAATTTGAAATGGTTCTAAATTCTTGACTACTATTGTCCTTTAGGAAAAACGGGTTATTTTTGCATTGTTAATTGTTTAACAGTCAGTAATTTAATTCTAAAACGCATTACTAAAGTGTTGATTTTATGAAAGATAAAGTGCAAAACATCATCAGGAACTACCAGGATGATAAAACGCGTTTGATGGACATACTAATCGATGTCCAGGACGAGTACAATTGCATTCCTGCCGAGGCCATTGAGGTCATTGCCGGGCAATTGAATATGTCCAAAGTTGATGTGGAGCAGACGGTGTCGTTTTACCATTTCTTCACCAAAGAGCCTAACGGAAAATATACTGTTTACCTGAACGACAGTGTGGTGGCTTTGATGAAGGGAAGGAATGAGATAGCCAAGGCATTTGAAGAGGAAGCAGGAGTTCCCTTCGGTTCTGTAACTGAAGACGGCCTCATTGGACTTTTCAATACAGCCGATATTGGCATGAACGACCAGGAGCCTGCAGCCCTCATTAACGGGGTTCCGTTTACCAATCTTACCACCTCCAAAGTAAAGGAGCTCGTTGCCGGATTCAGGAAAGGCAAGGATGTAAAAGAAATGATCGGCTCATATGGCGAAGGCATGAATGCTGATGAGCGTATCCAGTCCATGGTGAACAACAACTGCCATAAAGATTCCGGTGCCGTGTTGTGCCTTGAATACGAACATGGCTCAGCACTCAAACGGGCCATGAACATAACCCGTGAGGCAGTTATTGCCAATGTAAAAAGTTCAAACCTCAGAGGTCGCGGTGGTGCCGGTTTCCCGGCTGGTCTCAAATGGGAATTCTGCCGCAAATCAAACGGGGATGAGACCTACCTCGTGTGCAATGCCGATGAGGGTGAACCCGGTACGTTCAAGGAAAGGGTTATCCTGACAGAAATGCCGGAGCAGCTCTTTGAAGGTATGGCTATTGCAGGATATGCACTTGATGCCAAGGAAGGTATCCTTTACCTCAGGGCTGAGTACATATACCTCAAAAAATACCTTGAAGATGTTTTGCAGAAAATGAGGGATGCGAACCTGCTTGGGAATGCCATCCTTGGAAACAAAGAATTCAATTTTGACATTCGTATACAAATGGGAGCCGGTGCATATGTTTGCGGTGAAGAATCGGCCCTGATCGAATCAATGGAAGGAAAGCGTGGTGAACCCCGCAACCGCCCTCCATTCCCTGTACAGGCAGGTTATCGTAATAAACCTACCGTGGTCAACAACGTTGAAACACTCAGTACGGTGGTGAAGATCATGCTACATGGCGCAGACTGGTTCAAAGCCATTGGCACTTCCGAGTCGGCAGGTACAAAGCTGCTGAGCGTTTCCGGCGACTGCAAGAACCCCGGCGTGTATGAAGTAGAATACGGGATGACCATCAAAGAAATGCTTGGAATGGTCGGTGCCACTTCAGTACAGGCTGTCCAGGTTGGCGGGCCTTCCGGCACCTGCATCGATGAAAGTAAATTCAACAGGACCATCTCTTTCGAAGAGTTACCAACCGGCGGTGCCATGATCGTGATCGGTAAAGACCGTGACCTGCTCAGGGAAGTCGTTCTTCCCTACATGGAATTTTTCATTGATGAGTCGTGCAGTTCCTGTGCCCCATGCCGCTCCCTTACCGTTATCCTGAAAAATAAGCTTGTCAAGCTGCTCAACGGTTTCGGTACCATGACTGATATTGATGAGCTATACAGCTGGGGGCAGTACATGAAACAGGCCAATCGATGCGGACTTGGCCAGACAGCTGCCAATCCTATCCTGACCACCATCGAGAACTTCCGTTCGCAATACCAAGCCCTGGTGAAAACTGACGATGAATACGTTTCTGAGTTCGATATGGATAAGGCTGTGCAGGAATCCTGTAAGTATGTTGGCAGGGTACCGAATTTACATTAATCCCAATTCAAGAATCTGAAAAGACTTTAAATATGAGCGACAAAATAAAAATCACAATCGATGGAAAGGAATGCTGGACCGAAGCCGGTAAGACCATTATTGAGGCTGCCGCGGACAATGGCATCTACATTCCATCTCTTTGTCATGTGGACGGTGTAAAACCGGCCGGTTCATGCAGGATCTGTAACGTTAATGTGAACGGGCGCAACATGACTGCCTGCAGCACACCTGTTGCCGATGGCATGAACGTTGAAAGCAACACACCCGAACTTGAGAACATGCGGAAGGCCATTGTAGAGGTTATGTTCGTTGCCGGGAATCATTTTTGCCCGGCCTGCGAAAAGAGTGGGAACTGTGAACTACAGGCGCTGGGATACAAATACCAGATGATGGTACCACGTTTCCCGTACGAATTCCCCATGAAGGGTGTAAATGCTGAAAGTACGTATATCTACCATGACCGTAATCGTTGCATCCTTTGTAAACGCTGCATCCGCACGGTCATGAAGGATGGGAAACATGTGTTTGCATTCAGCAGCAGGGGCGGAGAAAAGCTCCATGTCGAGATCGACAATGAACTTGCATCACAGTTGACAGAAGCAGAAGCCCAGGAAGCCATGGATATCTGCCCTGTGGGGGCCATCCTCAAAAAGGAGCGTGGTTATTATTCTCCTATCGGGGAGCGTAAATTCGACAAGATGCCAATTGGTAGTGAAATTGAAAATAAATAAATAAAAGGAGACCATATAATGAGCAAACCAGTAGTAGCAACAACATCACTGGCCGGCTGTTTCGGTTGTCATATGTCCTTTCTCGATATTGATGAAAGGATACTTGAACTGATCGAGTTGGTTGAATTCAATAAATCTCCGGTAGACGACATCAAGACTTTTACAAAGCAGTGCGACATTGGCCTTATCGAGGGCGGATGCTGTAATAGCGAGAACGTGCATGTTTTGAAGGATTTCCGGAAAAATTGCAAGATCCTAGTTTCATTAGGTGAATGTGCCATTATGGGTGGCCTTCCGGCCCTTCGGAACGGGATCCCCGTAGAGGAATGCCTCAGGGAAGCTTATCTTGAAGGTCCTACCGTAGGGCTCAACACAGAGAAGATCCTTCCCAATGATGATGAACTTCCGATGATCCTTGATAAGGTTTATCCCTGCCATGAGATCGTAAAGATCGATTATTACCTGCCGGGATGCCCGCCCAGGGCCGACCTGATCTGGAATGCGCTTGTTGCCCTTGTTACCGGTGATGAGCTGAAGTTACCCTACGAAGTTGTAAAATTTGATTAAAAAGGAAACCATATTATGGCACAGAAAATAACTATCGAACCGGTAACCCGCGTGGAAGGCCACGGGAAGGTTACTGTACACCTGGACGACCAGAACAATGTTTCTCAAACCAGGTTGCATATAGTAGAATTCAGGGGATTTGAGCGCTTTGTCCAGGGCCGCCCTTACTGGGAAGCACCGGTACTCGTACAGCGTCTTTGTGGTATTTGCCCGGTAAGCCACCATCTGGCTGCAGCAAAAGCCCTCGACGTTATTGTTGGGGCAGGCACCGGCGACGGGCTTACCCCTACAGGTGAGAAAATGCGCCGGCTCATGCACTACGGACAAATGTTTCAGTCGCATGCACTGCACTTTTTCCACCTTGTTTCGCCTGACCTGCTGTTTGGTATTGACGGTGATCCTGCCATCCGTAATGTGATCGGTGTGGCCCTCGAGCATAGAGATCTTGCTGTACAGGGTGTGATGATGCGTAAGTACGGACAGGAGATCATCCGCGCGACAGCCGGGAAGAAGATCCACGGTACAGGAGCTATCCCCGGAGGTATCAACAAACACCTGTCGGCCGAGGATAAGGAATCATTCATTAACGGACCGGATCCGCTCAACATCGATCATATGATCGTATGGGCACAGGGTGCACTTGACTTCTTTAAGGGATATTATAAGGAAAACAAGGAATTCATCGACACATTTGCACAGTTCGACTCAAATCATCTCAGCCTTGTACGCAAAGATGGCGCCCTCGACCTGTATCATGGAGTGCTCAGGGCCGTTGATGCCGAAGGTAATAAGATCCTTGATGATGTTGATTACCAGAATTATAATGACTATATCGAAGAAGAAGTGCGCTCGTGGAGTTACATGAAATTCCCTTACCTGAAAAGCCTTGGAAAAGAAAAAGGCTGGTACAGGGTCGGACCCCTTGCCCGCTTGAATACATGTGATTTTATACCTTCACCTCTTGCACAGAAAGAGTTCGAGGAGTTCAAATCCCTCACAAACGGCAAGCCGAACAACCATTGCATGCACTATCACTATGCCAGGTTGATCGAAACATTGCACTCCGCTGAGATGATGAAGGACCTGCTGAACGACCCGGACCTCATGAAGGGTGATCTGACAACCAAGGGGCAAAAACTTTCGGAAGGCGTTGGCCTGATTGAAGCACCGCGCGGAACCCTTTTCCACCACTATGCTATTAATGATCATGACCAGATCACCATGGCCAACCTCATTGTTTCAACAACAAATAACAATGAACCTATGAACCAGTCGGTGAACAGGGTAGCAAAAAGTTGGATGAACGGTCAGACCGAGATCACAGAACCGATGATGAATGCCGTTGAGGTTGCCATCCGGGCATACGATCCATGCCTGAGCTGTGCAACACACGCATTGGGCAAGATGCCTTTAGAAGTGTCACTCTATGATGCATCAAATAATTTGATCGATAAAAAGAGGACCTAGAACAGTTGAAAATACTGATTTATGGATACGGGAATCCTGGAAGACAGGATGATGGCCTGGGGAATGCCTTTACCAGCAGGATTCAGGAATGGGTTGCCATCGAGGGACTTCACGACTTTCATTTCGACAGCAACTACCAGTTGAATATTGAAGACGCAGAAGCCATCTCGAATATGGATCTTGTAATCTTTGCTGATGCATCAGAAGAAAAGATTAATGACTTCTGCCTCAGTAAAGTGGATGGTACTTCCGACCTTTCCTTTACAACTCATGCTGCATCTCCCGCTTATATCGTGAAATTATGTGAGGAGATCTTTAACAAAAAACCTATAGTTTTGTTATTGCATATAAGAGGTTACGAATGGGAATTTAAAGAAGGGATCAGTGAGCAGGCTGCGCAAAACCTTAATGCGGCTCTGCTTTACATGAAGAAGAAACTACTTCGCCCTGAAAAATTCCTGAAGCCGGATTTGAAATATTGTTAAACAATCAATTACCGCATACACTATGGATATAAAAACCACTTACATGGGGTTGGAATTGAAAAATCCCATTATCGTCAGCAGTTCGAAGCTTACAAGTACGATCGATAACATTCGTAAATGTGCCGATCATGGTGCGGGAGCCATTGTTCTTAAATCACTTTTCGAAGAACAGCTCCTGGCAGATGCGAACAAGTTAATGGACAAGGACGAGAAGTATTTCTGGTATCCCGAAGCCGTTGATTACATTAATCAGCACTCAAAGGATTTTGGGGTAAGGGAATACCTTGATTTACTTGCTGAGGCCAAGAAATATACTACCATCCCGATCATTGCGAGTATCAATTGTGTATCAGCGGATGAATGGCCCAAGTTTGCAAAGAACCTGGAAGAAGCAGGCGCCGATGGTATTGAGCTTAATATTGCGATTATTCCCATGACGGGAGATATAAGCAGTAAGGATGTAGAAGACAGGTATATAGAGATCATAAAGGAGGTTAAAAAGCATACCTCTTTACCTGTTGCGGTTAAGTTTGGCCCATTATTCACGAACCCTGTAAATATCATTCAGCGTATGGATGAGGCCGGCGCAGATGCACTTGTGATCTTTAACCGTTTTTACCGTCCCGACATCAACATTCATACAGAATCGATAGTTCACAACAACATCCTCAGCGGACCTGAAGAGATGACACAGTCGTTACGCTGGGTATCCTTATTATCGGACAAGGTAAAATGCGATGTTGCTGCCAACACAGGCATTCATGATGCAGAAGGCATGATCAAGCAGTTGCTCGGCGGGGCTGATGCAGTGCAGATCTGTTCAACACTTTACAGCAATGGAATCAGTTATATCGATACCATGCTGGTTGATCTGAAGGCCTGGATGGAAGAGCATAATTATAATTCTATCAGCGATTTCAAAGGGAATGTAGCCCGTGATAATGAACATGCTGCTGCATTTGCACGCGTGCAGTTTATGAAGAGGAACTTTAATTAGTGCCTGGAATTCAATGAAGAAGGGCGGGATTTTCCTTGGAAAATCCCGCCCTTTCATTTTTACATTATTCCACTAGCATGCTTCCCGATGCATTTAGGCGCGAATAACCGGGAATTAGACACTTCTCGCTTCAACAGGCGCTTCCCAATCATCCGTGATCAAGCCATGCTCTCCTATGCGGTAACCCAGGTGATTTCTTCCTGTACGCACAATGTCCTGGCCCTCGCAGGCTGAAATACCTGTCCATTTACAGTTCTTGCAATGAGCGGTCCCGTTGATCTGAACCCCCCAGCATTCATCATGCGATAGCTTTGAAGTGTCGATAGTCTTCATATAGAAATTTTTTACAAATCTAAAAAAAATATATATAAAGAAAAAATCTATGTTATAAGGTGGAGAGAAACCAGAAAATACCTATCCCAATGGCCAGCAAGCCACCTGCAAACCTTACCGCTTTAAAGGCTCCGGGACTTTTCATGGCAGATGATCGCTGACCGACAAATCCCAAGACCAGGGCATATAATATCATGGCAGCAAGGGTGCCTATGGCAAATCCAGAAAGGTACATTATGGAGTCGAACGTAGAAGGCAACGCCAGCGTTGGTAAGAGCAGGATCAGGTGCGAAACCCCTGCAAAACCATGTATGGTCCCTACGCCGAGTGCAGCGATGTTGTTTTGCCTGATCACCTTATTATGTGTATGCTGGTGTTCAGGCCCGTGGACGTGCTCATGGGTGTGTGGATGGGCATGAATGTGGACATGTTCCTCGGGCTCACTATGGAAATGAGGATGTTTATGCTTTGAGATACTGGTATTATAAGCTTTGTAAATCGCCCATATACCGATACCGACCAGGATCAACCCTACGATCTGTTCGCTGTAATGCGAGATGGTTTCCACAGGTATGAACTCTTTAAAGAGCATGAACAATATCCCAATGAGCAGCATGCCGATGATATGCCCGAGCCCCCAGAAAAGACCGACGCTCCATGATCTCCTTTTGCTTTCAATGGCCAGGGGAGTGACCGCTGCCAGGTGGTCCGGACCTGTTACCACATGTAAGGAACTTGCAACAATGCCTGCAATAATGTTTAACATATTAGTTTTTTTTGGTTATGTTGAATATTTGATTTCTGTTATATTCCGGCCAGTACGACATCGCAAGCTCACGCACAGCTGCCCAGTATGCCGGTGTAAGCATGCCATTTTTCTTGATACATGCCTGAATGTCTTGTTCCATTTTGCTGACTATTTGCTGTTTAAGGCTTATGAGTACCGATTTCCCCTTAAAAGTAAAAGTAGCTGATACTTCGGGAGAAGACGTCGCCTCAGCATGTATCAAGCCATGACCCAGGCTGGATCCCGTGCTGACCTGAAGCCCGTCGTTCAAACAGCTGTATGGAGGACTGAGCCCTGCATGTGATTCTATATACAGGTCATCAAGTCCAATATTGAAATACTCCCGGGCGCGTAAGCCCATTTTAACGCCGATAATGGCATAAATACCGATGTGACCGTGCAACTCAAAACAGAGTACACCAGCCCGCCATTCACTTTCGCCGTAGCGTTCAAGTATATCACCCATATGAACGGCAACGTCTTCCTGGTAATATGCCGTATCGAGCGGTAGGCGGCTGAAGATCTTGTAGTCCGGACTTCTTTCTTTCATCATGTCTAAATATACCGGTATAAGCATTTCCGGATCAGATGGCCTGAATACGACCTGGCCCGGAATACTGTTGCTCTCGGCAGGATAGAACATGTCCGGATTTGAAAGGTAAATGGCTACCAGTTCGTCCCATATGTGCTCCCGGCCTGTCTTCAGTTGTTCCCTGACAAAAGGTGAATTGTGTATCTCAGCCAGCGATTCTGCATAGCGTGAAGAAATACTTTTTGCCTCTTTCCAAAAGGTATCGTCAAGCCCGGGCATATTTTCATTTAAAGGGGATACCTGAACGAAATTCAGCCCTGCATCGGGTATCGACTGGCAATCTTGCTGATAAAGCATGAGGTTAAAGCCATTATCATGATCGTTTTCTTCGTTATACCAGACGATCTTTTCTGTTTTTTTCAACATCCACTCATGCTGACACACTTCTGTGATTATGGCGCGGAGTGACCCCAGGCATATATATGTTATTTTCTCATCTTCAGCCGTGTAGATTTTTTGTAAAAAATCAGGGACCTGCTCAGGTTCATTTTTTTGCACCGATGCTCCCCACAGGACCTGCTGCAGAAGATCTCGCCGGACAGGTTCTGCCACCAGAAAGGCATCTGCATAACCAACCGGAATACCTTCGTGGTGGTATGTGCTTAACATGTCCAGCACATTCCTTGCTGTTTGGGACGGAGATAATATACCATCGGTACAGTATATTCCAATTACCTCTGTTTCAGCCGAGGCCAGAAGCAAACTGATGGCGCGCATATCATCCAGTCCTCCGTCGGTTTCAATGATCGCATGATAACGGGCTTTCCCTGAATGAGCCGATACGGAAAAACTGCTCAATAAGAGGCACAGGAGTATGCAGGTATGTTGGATTCTCATTTTTTCCTGGTACTGAAGTTAATGTCAATGCCGGCTATCACGCTGATCCCCGGCATGGGATAAGCATAATTGATCTCGTATGCGCGGTTAAGCAGGTTCTCACCGCTAAGCCAGAGCGTGAGCAGATCCAGGAAAGTATAGGATACCCTGGCATTTAAGAGGAAATAGTTTTCGATTGATTCGGGTGAAGTGTTGGTATAGAGCCCGTGAATATACATGCCACTTAATTTGGCTGCAAAATTTGACTGCCTGTAGTTAACGGAAGTAAAGAACTGATGTTCAGGGGCTGCTGTTACAGCTTTGTCCATATGAAGCCAGCTGTAATTGGATTCGATCACCATCCATTCCCATGGGTGCCAGCTTCCCGCCAGTTCAAGTCCATAGTGCGTAAATTCACCTGTATTCTCATACCTGATATTCGGGTACTGCCCGATCGTTTGTATCAGGTTGCTGCCCTCCTGGTAGTAGGCCGTAAGTTCGAGGTCGAGTTTTGCTGCAGGGAACCTGCCGAGATAACTTCCTTCATAGCACCACATGCTTTCAGGACGGAGGTCGGGATTGGCAGGTTGCCACATATATAATTCCCTGATGGTCGGATAACGGAAACCCTTGCTGGCCGATGCTTTTATGATGTTATTGGCATTGATGAGATAATTCATGCCAAATTGCGGGACCCACTCTTCACCGGAATTGCTCTGCCGGTTTAAGCGTAATCCGGCCGTAAGGATCCACCTGTCGGAAATATCCTGTTTAACCATTAAATAGCCGCCCAGTTCATACAGGGAAGTATCAGCGAATACGATCCCCTGGCCCATCATGGCTTCTTTGTTCTCGGCTTTTCCTCCGTAGTTTTTAAAGTCGAATCCACCCGATAGCATAGTATTCCTGAACAGGGATATGCTTTCGTAAAGTGCGAACCCGTAATTGAAGTCGGTCGAATGAAAGCCATCGTATATCTTATGCCTGCCCGAATTATAGAAAAGCTTCAGCGCTCCTTCCAGCCTGGCATGGTTGTTTTCGATCGAGAGGCTGATCATATTCCTTTGTATCTCAATCCAGTGCTCCTCAAAAAGGTAGGAAGAATCGGTAGTGTTGATTGGTCCGGGATCAACCGAGTTGAACAGCGCGATGCTTCCATCGGCAGTGACCTTGAAATTCTCTCCCAGCTCGGTCCCGATCTTCAGATAGGCGTTGGTAATGTCAAAGGGGGAGTTTTCCCTGTGGCCATCGGTCTGGTCATGGTTGATTGAGGTAAATACCGTGACCCCCTTGTTCTTATACCCTGCATTTGCAGATGCTTTCCAGGTGTTAAAAGAACCATATGATAGCCTTGCTCTCCCTTTAAATCCGTTCTCCGCTTGCTGTCGTGAAATGATATTGATCACTCCTGCCATGGCATTGGAGCCGTACATCATGGAAGCCGGCCCGCGGATCACTTCTACCTTTTCAGCATCTGTAGTCACATAAGCATCCGGAAGGGGGTGTCCGAACAACCCCATGTACTGTGGCGAACCATCGATGAGTACGAGCACAGCTGTATTCGGATTTCCTCCAATACCACGTATGCTGACCTGGCCGGCAGATCCATCGGCAACGCCAAAACCGGTCATGCCCCTCTCCGTAACAAATACTCCGGGCACTTCTTCACTGATGACCGGTAATAATGCAGATTCCTTGCTTTCCTCCAGTGTTTCACGGGGTACAATGCTGATAGCCGGGGACACATCCTTGCGTGCAACCTTGTTGCCTGTTGCGGTAACCACTGCCTCTTCTGCCATATAATTGGCTTCCTGAAGAAGAAATCGGATGCTGGTTTCATCCGAAGATAGGTTGATTGGCTTCAGCTGGGTCATATATCCTACATAGCTTACCTGTAAGGTGTCATTTCTACCCGCATCCACACCTAAAGAAAAGCTTCCCCTGTTATTGCTTATGGTAACAATACCTGAGACAAGAAGCTTCACATGGGCACCGGGCAATGGCACCCCCGCTTCGTCAGTTACCATGCCTTTGAGAACGATCTCCTGCGAATACGATGAGATCGCCAGCAGGAGCATGAAAATTATGCTTGTAAAACGTTTATTCATTCTTCAATCCAGAATTAGTTGATGATCGACATTGCCAGTTTGCCATGCCGGATCCCCTTAATTGCTATCAGGCGGTCTGCCAGGGCAATAAGTTCATTTGCTTTTCCTTTTAATGAAATAGTTTCCAGACAGTTATGGTGATCAAGGTGGACATGCTGTACAGCCAGGATAAGATGGTGGAAATCATGCTGTATATCCGTTGAACGGTTTTGAAGGTCTCGTTTGTGATGATCGTACACGAGTACAATGGCACCGGCCACCTCCTCGCTGCCTTCCCACTTTTCATCAACCATGGAACTGCTGATCAGGTGCCGTATTGCCTGCGAACGGTTAGGAAACTGTTTATCATTTACAAGATGGTCCAGTTGCTTCAGGTATTCCTCCTCCAGTGATACTCCAAATCGTTTTAAGGTCATAGTAACATCAATTTTAAAAACGTAACACGCAAAAATAAGAAATCTCCATTTTTGTGGCCAGATATCTGTTAATTTATACGGATTCTAAGCTATGTACATGAAACGGAATTGCAGACACAGTCACTCTGGCATTGATGTGCAATTAATTATGTAAATTGCAGTCAAATGGCTGATCTGAACAGATATTTTATCAAACTGTCATATAACGGCAAAGCATATCACGGCTGGCAGAGGCAGGAGAATGCAGCTACTGTTCAACAGGTGCTGGAGGAGGCTATTGCTACGATATTTGAAGAATCTATTGACATAACCGGGGCAGGGCGGACTGATACCGGGGTGCATGCCACGGAATATTATGCTCATTTTGATTCTGAAAATGTATACAGTGAACAGGAGCTACAGGATAAGGTGTTTAAATTGAACAGTTTTCTTCCGACCGATATTTACGTTTTCGGCATATTTGGAGTTGACCCTGAACTGCATGCTCGTTTTTCAGCCCATTCGCGCAAATATGAATATCATATTACAAGAAGGAAGGATCCATTTCGTAGGGATCTTGCATGGTTCGTTCACGGACCACTGGAGATAGAGATGATGAACAGTGCAGCTTCTGTATTAATGGACTACCATGATTTTACAAGCTTTTCGAAGCTGCATACCCAGGTTAAGACCAATAACTGCAGGATCATGGAAGCTTACTGGGAAGAACAGGGTCATTTGCTGGTGTTCAATATCAAGGCCGACCGGTTTTTACGCAATATGGTAAGGGCTATTGTCGGAACCCTGTTGGATGTTGGAAGAGGCAAGATCAGTCTTGAAGAATTCAAAGCCATTATTGAAGCAAAAGACAGGTCAGAAGCTGGTTTGTCAGTACCGGCGCATGGATTATACCTTGTCAAGATAGAATATCCGTAAACGCTGTATTATTCCTTCTCACTTTTTCCTTTCCGGTAACCGGCGACCGGTGACCGGAGACCGGAATTGATCAATTCAAATGCCTTCTCTACGATTGTTCCTGCCCTCAACCCATATTTATCCATCAATTCACCCGGTTCACCTGATTCCCCGAAGCAGTCGGGCATTCCTATCATACTGATCTTTACGGGGTAATGTTTTGCGAGGACTTCAGCAACAGTGCTTCCCAGTCCACCGGTAAGCTGGTGTTCTTCTGCGGTCACAATTGCACCTGTTTCACGGGCAGCCTGAATTAGGATTTCTTCATCAACAGGTTTTACGGTGTGCATATTGATCACTCTTGCCTGGATGCCGTTTTGTGCGAGTTTCCGGGCTGCTTCCAGCGCTTCCCATACCATATGTCCTGTTGCAATGATGCTGATGTCATTTCCCTCATGCATTATCTGGCCCTTACCCACGATAAATTCTTCATTTTTATCTGTAAAATCCGGTACAGGAGCGCGTCCGAACCTGAGGTATACCGGTCCCTTCACCTGTTCGATAGCAGCGATGGTAGCCAGTTTGGTCTGTGTGGCGTCGCAGGGTGAGAGTACCGTCATATTTGGCAGTACGCGCATCGTGGCAATATCCTCCAGAGCCTGGTGTGTTGCACCGTCCGGTCCCACTGAAATACCGGCATGTGCGCCGCCTATGACCACATGTAACTCATTGTAGCATACCGATATTCTGATAAAATCAGTAGTACGCTGGGCAGCAAAAACGCCGTAGGTGGCAAAAACCGGTATTTTGCCCGAGAGTGCCAGGCCGGCCGAAACACCGATGCAGTTTTGTTCGGCAATCCCCATGGAAAAAAACCTTTCAGGGAAGCGGCTGGCAAAGTGATCCATTCCGACCGATCCCGTAATATCAGCGCCCAGGGCGATCAGTTCAGGATGATTCTTTCCTGCTTCTGCCAGTCCTTCGCCAAAGCCATTTTTGGTCGGCCTGTCGCCCCGCTTATCATATCTTTTGCTCACATTCAAGATTTTTCCAGTTCCTTAATAAATTGTTTTGCTTGTTCCCGTGAGGGGGCTTTGCCATGCCAGCGGTGGTCTCCTTCAATTTCGGGAACTCCTTTGCCCATGATGGTGCTGGCCAGTATCACACTGGGCCGGCCCCTGGTGCCGATCGCTTCTTCATATGCCCTGAAAATATCCTCATGATCGTGCCCATCGCAATGGATCACATGCCAGCCAAATGCCTGCCATTTATCTTTCAGGGGCTCCAATTGCATCACCTCTTCTGTTTTGCCATCGATCTGTAAACCGTTGCGGTCGACCAGCGCGGTGAGGTTATCAAGTTTGTGGTGTTTAGCGCTCATGGCGGCTTCCCAGATGGATCCTTCCTGGAGTTCACCATCGCCATGAATGCTGTATACACGGTATGTTTTATTGTCTATCTTCCCCGCCAGTGCCATCCCAACGGCAACTGAAAGCCCCTGCCCGAGCGATCCTGCTGAAAGCTCCAGCCCGGGAAGGCCATGATCCCTTCCGGGATGTCCCTGTAACCTGGACCCTAACTTGCGGAGCGTCAACAACTCTTCTTTAGAAAAATACCCGGCATGTGCCAATGCAGCGTAGAGAAGGGGGGATATGTGTCCTATTGAAAGGATGAGGCGGTCACGCTCTTCCCAGGCTGGATCCTGGGCCCTGTATTTCATAATACCGAAATACAGGCAGGTAAAAACATCGGCGAGGCCGAGGGAGCCTCCGGCATGTCCCGATCCGGCTTCCGCGAGGCTGCGGATAATATCAATCCTGATCTCCCTGGATATTTGTTTCAGATCTTTTGCTGAAGGTTTTTGTGAGAACATAATTTTGGGTTCTATTACCAGATTGGGTATTCAAATGTATAGCGTATGAAGTAATATGCGCAAACACCGGAATATACGAGTTTCAGGAAGGTTCCGGTGAGGAATCCTATAAAAGATCCGATTGCGGCCACGAAAGCCTCCCTGCTGTCGCGGTTACCGGTAGCTTCGCCGATATAAGCTCCGACGAAAGGGCCCAGGATAATACCGAACACGCCAAAGGGGCCAAGCACAACTATCGAGGGCAGGATGAAAATGCCAAAGATCAAGCCTATGGTGCTGCCCCAGACTCCTCGTTTTGTTCCGCCAAATCGTTTAGTCCCGTATATAGGAACGATATAATCGAGCACGGTTACAACAACCATAATTCCTGCCAGGGTCCAGATCATATCAGCGCTTGCCCTGGGCGGATCCATGAACCGCAGCAGTATGAGCGAGATAAATGCAACCGCCTGGCCCGGGAGGACCGGAAGTATACATCCGATAAATCCTACTATCAGCAGAAGGATTCCCAGAACGAAGAGGACAATATCCATATTAAAGCGCTTTTAACAAAAATAAGAATATATGATGTTTATTTCTAGTTTTCCAATGCATTCCACAACAGGTCCATGATCTCAGTAGCTTTTCCCGGCAAAAAAATATCTGTTGTGCCTGCAGTGAAATTTGATGGTTCAACATTGACCTCAATCATGGTTGCACCATTGTCTTTGGCAATTCGCGGGATCTGGCTGGCCGGCATTACCTCACCTGTGGTTCCGATGATCAGGAATACATCCGATTTGGAGGCAGCTTCGACCGAATCCTGGAAGGCCTGCATGGGTATGGCCTCACCAAAGAAAATAAAGTCGGGTTTCAGAAGGCCTCCCGTAGCAGGGTGAATAGGAGGGATGGCATCCAGGTCGGCGTGGGCTACCGGGATCTTTTCACCTGTTTTTGTGCAGATAAGATCTCTCGAGCTGCCATGAAACTCATGAACAACGATACTCCCGGCTACCTGGTGCATATTGTCGATGTTTTGCGTAACAATAGCCTGAAGGTATCCTGCTTTCTCCATTTCAGCCAGGACAAGATGTGCCCGGTTTGGCCTGGCAGTACCAAAAGTGTCGAAAAATATCTCTTTGATCATGCGCCAGGATGCTTCCGGATATTGCATAAAATAGTTTAATTCGAGAAGCTGGGGATCGTATTTGTCCCATAAACCGCTGCTTCCCCTGAAGGGTGGAATGCCACTTTCAACGGAAATACCTGCACCGGTAAAAGCCGAAACAAAAGAAGCATTACGAATAGCCTCAGCTGCTTTATTTATTTCCTGCAGAAGATCTGTCGTCATAATTTGATTTATTCTTTCTGTAAAGGTGTTCAGACCACAAACCCAGCAGGACACCAAACCCCACGCCAAGCCCGGCCCCCAGCACAAAACTGCCAAAAATGCCTCCTCCAATTGATGCACCCACTCCTATCCCGATAACGATCCACATGAAGAAGTAGGGTTTTCGTTGTTTTCTTTGCTGTTTCTGCATAATTGATCTTTGAATGTAAAAATAATGCAAAACTTCCTAATCTCGGATCATTTCCATATTTTTGATTTCATATGGATCATCATCAAGACCGGAGTGATCTCGGCTATCTGCTTAGAGGCGACAATAAACAAAAGCAGGTATATGCAGCCATTCACACTTGCAGGGCCATGGAACTGCTTTCGGCATTCGATCCTACACTTACGGGTACGTACCCGATTGGCATACATCTGCCCGACAGCGACATTGATATTATTTGCCATTATGCACGGGAGGAATTATTTGAAAATGTGTTGGTAAATGCCTTTGGATTCCGGGAAGGCTTTGAATTAACACGTAAAACAATCCGGGGAGAAGCATGTATCATTTCCCGCTTCAACCATAATGGGTTTTTGTTTGAGATCTTTGGACAGGACCGGCCGGTTGTTGAGCAATATGCCTTCCGGCATATGCTGATGGAGCATAAAATACTTTCAGAAAAGGACCCTGCGTTCAGGTACGAGCTAATTCGCTTGAAAGAAAAAGGCCTCTCCACCGAAGAAGCCTTTTGTACTTTGCTCGGGATCGATGGGGATCCCTACGTTGAACTGTTGAGACTCGAAACTTGAAACTCAATTTCGATGTTCCATGTTCAATATTCGTTATTCCTTAATGAGGTGCACATCCATTTGCGGGAACGGAATATTCAGTCCCTTTTCACTGAAGGCTTTGTATACCTTTTCATTCATGTCGAAGAAAATGCCCCAGTAATCAGCGCCTTTGGCCCAGACCCTTACCACGATATTCACAGAACTGTCGGCCAGTTCGGAGAGCGCGATAAATGGTTCCGGGTCTTTCAGTATACGATCATCGGCACTGATGAGGTCAAGTAAAACCTTCTTTGCTTTGTCATAGTCATCGCCATAAGCAATGCCGAATGTAAAGTCAACCCTCCTGGTATCCATTGTAGAGAAGTTGGTCAGGGATGAATTTGACAGCTGTGCATTGGGAATGATGATGATCTTGTTATCCGGTGTGTTGAGGATAGTCGTAAAGATCTTGATCTCCTTTACAGAACCCATATGGCCGGCACCTTCAATGAAATCACCTACTTTGTAGGGTTTAAACAACAGGATCATCACTCCGCCGGCAAAATTGGCAAGTGTTCCCTGCAGGGCAAATCCAACAGCAAGACCGGCAGCACCGATGATGGCAATAAATGAAGTGGCTTCAATGCCTACCATTCCCATCACGCTGATGAAGAGCAATATCTTCAGCAGTATCGATACCATGCTTTTCAGGAAACCCTGCAACGAAGGGTCCGTTCCCTTCCTGGTCATCATGCGGCCAAATCCCTTGGTGATCATGCTAATGATCCAAAGACCAATAACAAGGACAACAAGTGCACCTGCGATCTTCGGAGCATACCCCATCGCGTAATCGATGTAGTAATTCATGTTAAATAACAACATTGTTTTCAGGTTTAATTTATAATCAGGTTTATTGCTTATTGGTTTCTAATAAGTACACTTAACACTTGAATGCATGGAATGTTCAATGGTTTGGATGTTGTTTCATTGTCGTCATTGTCGTCATTGTC
>JAZBOU010000013.1:0-6794 GCA_036351275.1 Bacteroidales bacterium | reverse complement strand
TCTCCAGTTCCCTGAAGCCTGGCAGGGACTGATAGTAGTTTTTCCACATATCCTCCGTACCCAGGGTAAAATTCCCCCATGCATCTTTGGTGAGCGCGGCCTGCTGGGTTTGCTTGTACAGGATCTCATTATTGATGTAAAACTGTTCATTCCCCGTCAGGGGAAGGGATTGTATAATTCCATTGAAGAGGGATCCGTCGCTGGCGGTGGTGAAGCCATGCGGGTTACGGTTGATCTCATCAAAATCTTTCTTGCATGATAGCATTGTGGCTGCAATGATGAGCAGGATGAAAAATTTTCTAATGTATGATGATGTCTTCATTGATATTTTCCTTTGTTCTGTTAAAACGATGCTGATATCCCGAACGACACTGACCTTGAACTGGGCATGGATGCCCATTCGAAGCCCTGTGCGTTGCCCTGTCCCATAATGCCTTCGGGGTTGATCTTATCCGGAAGACTGGAATAAATATAGAAGAGGTCCCTGCCCACGATGGAAAGTGTCAGGCCCTGGAATATTTTTGCCTTTCTGACGATCTTCTGGGGAAAAGTGTAGCTGAGCGAGATCTCGCGCATCTTTACCCATGAGTTTTCAAGGATACCAGGTGTTGACAGGAATTTTCCCCAGCCCCCGGCATTGGGCAGGTATTTATAATAATAATGTACAACTTTATCGTTCGGTGTGCCGTCTTCGTAAACACCCGGGAGGATAACCCCTATATTACTGGTATTGCCGTCGGGGTCGGTATATGGCAAGCCTCCGCCGTCGCGTTCCTCCAGTGTTTCCGGGCTTAAGCCGCATTGCAGGTTTATCACGTATGAGCCACAATAAATATCGCCACCCCACTTGGTGTCGATCAGTGTACCCAGGGTAAATCCTTTCCAGTGCAGCTCGGTATGCCATCCTGCCAGGAAATCAGGCGATGCGTTCCCTATCGGCACACGTGTATCCGTGATCTTATAAGTTGTCCCGTCATCATTCAGGATGGGTTGCCCGTTCTCGTGGTAAACATAATCGTATCCATAAATGGTCCCGTATTCATCACCCTCACGCAGGGCCATTTCAGGGCCGTTGAGTCCCCAGATGTCGCCAATGGGCAAAATCTGAGCATTATCACCCAGGCTCTCCACCTTATTCCGGTTCCTTGAAAAATTAATGCCCGTTTTAAATATGACGTTGCGATTGTATATGGGAACCGCATTCAGGATGATCTCGAACCCCTGGTTTGTAAGGACCCCTTCATTGATCGTGATCCCTGAGGCACCGGAAGATACAGGCACCGGAAGGTCTTCCAGTATCTGGGAGAATGAATGCATGTAATAATAGGTAAAGTCAAAATCGATCCTGTTTTCAAAAAATCCCAGTACAAGGCCTCCCTCATACGCATTTACCCGCTGTGGAGTGAGTTCAAAAGGTGGTATTACAGCGGGAAAGCTTGTCGATTGCTGCCCGCCGAATATATCTGTATTATAATAAAAATCGATCTGGTACGGACGAGTATCCGTTGCTGTCTGTGCAACCCCACCCCTTAGCTTGACAAAGTTCAGCCAGGGAAGCTTTCCCTGCATGTCGATCAGCTCCGATGCAATCAAACTCACGGAGATGGAAGGGTAGAAATAGGAGTTATTATCTTCCGGCAGTGTCGATGACCAGTCGTTTCGTCCGGTAAGTTCAACAAAGAGGAAGTTCCCATAAGAAAGATTGAGGAATCCGAATATGGAATTATTCCGCTCCCGGCTCACCTGTTCGCCCGGGACCATATCCGATGCGCTGTTCCCGAGGTCTTCAATGATGGTATTTCCGAGCGAATCCGTACCATAGGTTGTTTCGGTGTAGTTGCCAAAAAAGTACATGTTCGGATAGTACCATGTACCGGAATGGCCATTGATACCATAAAGACTGTAGTCCCACTGGCTTGCGCCAAGCGTAAAATCAACATTCAGTTTGGGAGTAAACAGTTCGTCTTTAAACAGCTTCAGGTAAAGTTCAAAAATATCGGAATATGTTTTATTCAGGCTATTTGAATAATATCCATCCTGCAGGCCGATCACATCCACCGGTTTATGCGTTGTTTCATATTGCTCCATGGTAAAATCCCTTCCGATCCTTCCCATCAGGCTCATCCATGGTGTTACATCATAGGTCAGGGTGATGGCGCCCAGGTACTTGTCGCGGTTCAGGGTGGTATTCCAATTGTAGTAGTTCCACCACAGGTAGGGGCTGACATATTGAAAGGGATAGCCTTCCTGTGGGTTTCTTGATCCATCTGCCAGCTCATAATTTTCCCTGTCGATGTTTTGATAGCTCCTGGGCCAGGAATACAGGTAACCCTTGTTGAAGGAAGTATTCCATTCATCTCCCAGGGTCGGGCTGTTCATACGGTTGAACCTCGAATAGGTCAGGGTAAGGTCAGCCCTGAGCGCATCTGAAATATTCAGGTTTGCACCCAGGTTGATGGTCGTTCTGTCGAAACTGGAGTTTTCCACGATGGGCTCATGGTCCTGCCGGGTGAGCGATACCCGTATGCTCCCGATGTCGCCGCCTCCGGATGCAGAAATATTATGTGTTTGAGTGCTCCCCGTCCGGAAAGCCGACTCATAATTGTCAGCCTGGGGGGAATATGCTCTCATACGGCCATCCCACCAGCGTACATTTTGACCCTGCATTTCCGGCCCCCATGAAACGGCGGAACCGTAATATCCGAATTCTGCCGTGGTGGAAGAAACATCCCCGTCCTGGTTGATGACCAGGTGGTCGTTCCCGTAAATCCCTGGATAAAGGAGCGTGTCGCCATCCATTGGGAAAGAGGGTGGTGTAAATGATACAGGGCCGCCGGCACCGTATTTGTTTTGCATTTCCCTGAAACGGTATGGCTGGATGACCTTGTAGGTATAATTGTAATTTACCCCGATCCCTTTGCGTTTTGCTCCCCTCTTGGTGGTGATGAGGATCACCCCGTTGGCCCCGCGGGATCCATAGAGGGCCGAAGCAGCACCTCCTTTCAGCACCGTATAATCTTCTATGTCGTGCGAGTTAATATCGCCCAGCGGATTTCCCCAGTCGACGCCCCTGCCAATATTTTCAAAGCCAGGCGTGTTTTCCATCGGTACATTATCCACTACGATCAGGGGCTGGTTATTTCCCATCAGGCTGTTGTTACCGCGTATGGTTATGCGTGTCGAACCTCCATCCACTCCGTCTCCCTGGCTCACCTGCACACCCGCTGCCCTTCCGGTAATGGCATTGATCACATTGGGAGCATTCGATCGGACGATCAGGTCAGCTTCGATCTTTTCGGTTGAATACCCGATATCCCTTTTTTGCCGCTTAACTCCAAGGGCAGTAACGATGACTTCATCAAGCATCTCGGCTGTGGGTACCATTACGACATTGATCACCTTTTGATCACCAACGGCGATCTCCTGCTGTTCGTAGCCTAAAAAGCGGAACACCAGGGTATCCGTGGCACGAACATCCGTCAGTGAATAATACCCGTCCATATCGGTTACCACACCGCGCGTGCTCCCTTTTACCATTACCGTCACACCCGGCATGCCGAGTTCGTCATCAGCATCGGTAAGCTTTCCCGTTACGGTAATATCCTGTGCAGATGCATTAAAAACAAAGAGGAGGAGAATCGGGAAGTAGAGTAGCGCTTTTCTCATAAGTTCCTTCAGAATAGTGAATAAAATCTGGACTGATCATCCTATATCCGGCAACTCATAATTTCATCCTGTCCCTATCAAAATTACAATAATTAAAGAACGAATTCCATGCACGGGCTTATTTACAAACGTTATAGATAAATCTATGCGAAGGGTATATATAAAAAACCGGGAGGTGGCCGAAGCCACCTCACCGGTCAGGTAAAATGATCTAAATGATCAATAGGGTATTTTACGGATCTACGAAGGTAAATACAACCTGTACAGTGTAAGTACCCGTTGTTGGATCCGGTGCATGGAATATTACGGCAGCCCATCCGCCCGGAGGAGGCAGGTAACCGTCACCATACAGCAATGCATCATTAGCCATTGTGTTAGCAAGCGTCGAAGGCCCTGGAACATAAGGATCTGATGTTGGAGAATCATCCATCAGCAGCCAGAGCGCCCATTGGATATCATTCCACTGTTCGCCGGTATAATTATCCAGGTTGTTCATCAGCCAGTTTGCATTATCAAGTCCTGCAATGAATTCGGCAGGCATTGTTGCTGGCAGCATTCCTGGTAACAGTGAACCGTAAACATCTGTATTTGGGTAGAATTTAGGCACATAAATAGTAGCATCCTGGTCACCACAATAAACGCCATAAGCTCCGGCCACAATATCATATGGACCGGGACCCGTCGTCAGATTCGACAGGGTTACATCGAAATAGGTTCCTGCGGGACCTGGAGCATAAGCAGATGAGGTTTGCATATCGCATCCTGCTGGAAGATTCTGGTAAGGCACCAGTTGAATGTCGGTATTTGAAAGGTTACATTCACCCAGTACGAGTTCGATGATACCATCGTCACCGGCGGGTACTATGTTGCCGGCAAGATCGTACAATACACCCATTTCGTCAATCTGTCCCTGCCAGAAGAGGTTCCGTGCAAATGGTGGTGAATAATCACCATCCATTACCCAGATATAAATGTCAACATAATACATTTCATTGGGGATCCAGAGGTGGTCGGGCCACTGTATGCATAGCGGAGCGCCTACACCCCAGCTGTGTGTGCCGTCCCAGAGGTCAGCAGCATTTGTGAATGGAGAATAAGGAACCGGTACTCCTTGTGCATCGGTCACAACGATTTCCATTAGTGCAGGCATATCCAGCTGTATACCTGTAGACTGGTTCAGGTATGGAGAACCAGTAAGCTGGTAATCGGCCAGATGCTTGATGCAGATATCTCCGAAGAAGCACTCTTCCCTGATCACGATCTCGTGGATCTGGAACCAGTCGAAACCAAAGTTTTCATACTCATCATCGATAAAGCAAAGCACTTCAAAGAGGAACTGGTGTTTCTGGAATGCGTCAACATCAATGAAGCGGTTATAACGCAGTTCTGCCGTGATGTATGGTTCGTAAAGGGACCCTTCTTCCGGCATACCCATTACGATTTGATCATCAGTCATGTCATTCGGGGTATTACTGTCATCCCAGAGGACGAACCTCGTTACTTCCAGTTGTGCATTTTCGGCTTGTCCGAGTAAGAACTTGATGTTCTGGGTATACAGGATACCATCGATGCGGAACACGGCAGGTAAATAGGTTTGTCCGTCGATAACAATTTCTGCATAGTCGGGTTCAAGCAAATCACCATTAATGTCAAGTTTGCAATCCCAGTCTTTCATAGCGCCGGGATCAACCAGGTCGATCTGGAATGAAATATCCGATGATTTTTCCATGGGAGTTGTTTCATCCATGTCTTTCTTACATCCGAATACGACTAGGGATACAAGAACTAATACTAATAATTTTCTCATTTTGATAAATTTTAAAGTTTTTCACTAGTAAATTCTTAGCTTTTTGGTCTGCTTTTTGCTAAACTAGGTGAAAACGTCTTTCATGGTTTTTGGGTTTTGGTTCATAAATAGGTTTCTTATTTGGATAAGTACAATGCAGACGTATCAGGCTGGAAACAGATCACTTCCATCGGTATGGAAAAATGCTCCATAACCGGGATCATAACCATATAAGTCAATGGATTAATAACATACTGGCTGTAGAAGGATTCCTGGTCGGGTGTTCCCATAAGGGCGGTGTCATCCGCTCCGGGCAGGGTGGCATCGGGTTCAATGCCGGCACTCCACAGGATGAACCGGCTAATGCGGCATAGAACGGAATCACTGCCTGTTTCGAGCTTGTCCCTGATGGGTTCGCTGTACAGGAAGCCGTTCAGGCGGAACACATCCAGGAAATACTCCTGGTCGTTCAGTACCACCTGCAGGTAATCTGCCTCGCCGGGCTGGCATTCCCAGTCCTTCATATCCCCCCCTGCCGTGACCGGCATGATGGAAAAACTAAGTTCCATTTCATTCACCAGCAATACCTCATCGTTGCTGTCCTTTCCGCAGGAGAGCAAGATGATACAAAGCATAATGAAGCCCAGGAGCCTTTTCATGTGTAATCGATTTCGTAACAAATGCTAGATTTGGTTTTTTCGCTATATGCAAACCTATCACCACGGATTGCCCTAAACAAGCGTACTAGTACCCGATTTATAGTGGCGTAGGTACACGAGTATCAATACGTAAGCATTTATACACAGGTATAAATACCCGGGTACACGAGTGGATATAAAAAGTGAACTACCCCGCCGCAGCGCAACAGGGTATCAATGAGGTTTTATTCATTTTATCGCCCCAAGGGGCGGGGAATATAACCCGGGAGATCCCTCAACAAGCACGGGACCAGTTCGACTTTAATTATTCAGTTCGCATTTGCTCCTGAAAACTAAGCCTAACTGATTTAAATGCAGGAATAGTAAAGGGCGATCGTTAAAGGGTATATAGATATGTAAGGGCCTTTTTGTACAGCTGTGCTGTATTACGCACTCCGAACTTATTATTGATATTGGCCCGGTGCCCGTCTACGGTACGCTTGCTGATGTTGAGCTTGCGTGCGATATCCTTGCTGTTCTTTCCGGCAAGGACCAGTTCCAGGATCTTCCTTTCGCGTTTGGTGAGGGGGGCGTGGCTGGAACCATTACCGCCGTTTTCAGTCTTCTTGAGCTCGATGAACTCGGTCAGGATCTCGGGCGCCATATAATAATTGTAATTCTTTATGTCGTTCAATCCCTTGATG
>JAZBOU010000012.1:0-2550 GCA_036351275.1 Bacteroidales bacterium | reverse complement strand
TTCTTCATCACCGTTCCTCCTGGTGACCTCTGCTAGGTGTTGCAGCACAGCCAGGTTCTGCTGCATCTCCGTCGAATAATAGGTATCCGCAAAGGCAGGTTGCAGCGCAAGGTAATAGGTCAGTTCATCATCGCATACCTTTATCATTTTCTCTGCTTCTTCCCTGCCGCGTTCGGGGTATCCGGCCTCATAATAAATTTCAATGAATGGCATCATGATGAGGTCGTAGTGGATCTTATTGCCAGGGAAATAGTGCAGGCAGGTATCCAGAACGGCAACTGCTTTATCAGGCTCGCCCTCTTCAAACAATGCCTGAGCCACCCTGAGCATATTTTGCTTCTGTATACGGCTGTGACGATAGCTTTCGCGGTCAACGGTCACGCCCGGATCGTTCAGGTTGCCCCAGCGAAAATCTTCCATGTAAATATCGTAGGTCTTGTCCGCATGTATTCCTCCCAGTCCGTTTATGTAGCTGCTTGCTTTTATCGGCATGAACTTGTATACGGCACCCTCAAGATGGCAATACTCATCAATGTCGATGACTTGTTCCAGCGAGCTGGGATTCACGAAGTACAATGATCTCTCCCAATTATTGTTAGCCAGGAAATCGAGCAGCATAAGATCATTTTTATAAAGAGCATTTCGCCTGACCTCCCATTCAATATATGGTACGATGAGGTGTGCCAGTTCCTTTGGAACAATGCCATTATCGACACATTTCGCCGAGTCGACGGTCAACCGGAGTTTCTTTACAGGCATGTAGTTGACTGATTCTCCCGTAGTCAACGGAAGCTTGGTTCGTTCGTCTTCGCTGGCAATGAAATCGATGAGCTCCTTAACCTCCACGTGTCCTTTCAGGCCCCTGTCAACGTACATAATATACTGGTTCCGTCCCTTATCATACTGTTCAGGTGTAAGCGTAAATTTCAGGGGCGGGGCATCGTATACTTTTCTACCCAGCTGGTGGACGTACCAGTATCCGGAAGACAGCATATAGTTTACCACACGGACATCCGTGCGAAAGCCTTCAACCTCCTGAGCATACCAAACAGGGAATGTGTCGTTGTCCCCGTTGGTGATAAGCACGGAATTTCGATCACATCCTGCCAGGTAATTCATCCCGAAATCACGGGCTGCATATTTTCCTGAGCGGTCATGATCATCCCATCCTTGCTGGGCCATGATGCCGGGAACCAGTATGAGGCTGACCAACCCAATGCCTGCAGCTGCCAATTTGCTTTCTCCAAGGTATTTTTTCAGCCATTGATAGAGGCCGAGCACGCCCAGGCCAATCCAGATGGTAAACGCGTAAAATGAACCCGCATACGCATAATCCCTTTCCCTGGGCTGGTATGGATACTGGTTCAGGTAAAGCACAATTGCTATACCGGTCATAAAGAACAGCAGTGCCACAACGAGGGTTTCCCGCTTACTTGTATTCAGTTGATAAAACAAACCGATCAATCCCAGCAGCAATGGCAGGAAATAGAATTTGTTATGTGCAGGATTTTCCATGCTTTCGGGGATATCGTTCTGTGGAGCTAGACGCATATTGTCGATAAATCCGATACCGCTGATCCAGTTCCCGTTCTTTGGACTTGGTTGTGATTCAACGTCATTCTGCCTACCTACGAAATTCCACATGAAATATCGGAAGTACATGTGCCCCAGCTGGTATTCAAAGAAAAACCCGAGGTTATCGCCAAATGAAGGTTTCAGGAGATTTTCTCCATTCACATTTATCGTACGCGGGTTGTTTGTATATGATTTGTACATGCGCTTGTGTTCCGGCTTCTGTGCGCTCCACATTCTCGGGAATATTGTCATAAAACGCTTGTCGTATACCGGGATCGTTCCCCTCCTATGATCGGTGATCACATATTTGCCCGCTTTGTCATCCCTTATATACAGCGGGCTATTATCCTTGTAATCAACGACTGGTGCAGTGTAGTACTGCCCATAGAGTTTGGGCCAGGTGCCATACTGTTCACGGTTCAGGTATGAGAGTAGCGAGATGGCATCTTCCGGGCTGTTTTCGTTGATGGGTGTGTTTTCGTTTGCACGGATCACAAGCATGAAAAAAGATGAGTAACCGATCAGGATAAACACAAAGCTCATCAGGGCGGTGTTGAGGATCACCCTTTTGTACTTTACAGTAAGGATGTGGGCAAAAATGATCAATCCAATCAGTGCCAGGAAATATATGATGGTGCCAGAGTTGAAAGGCATGCCCAGGGAATTCACAAAGAACAGCTCAAAAGCAGTTGAGAGGCTCACAACACCCGGGATAATAAGGTACATGATAATGCTGAGCAGGATCATGGAAAAAATGAACGTGATAATGGCACCCCTGGTTGAAGCTTTGAATTTCTTGAAATAGTAAACAAAAGCAATGGCCGGAATGGCGAGGAGGTTGAGCATGTGCACACCAATCGAAAGCCCGATAAGGAATGCTATGAGGATGATCCAGCGATCAGAGTGCCTCTCATCCGCCACCCGTTCCCATCGCAGTATGGACCAGAATGTAATCGCTGTGAAGAAAGAAGACAT
>JAZBOU010000011.1:0-26818 GCA_036351275.1 Bacteroidales bacterium | reverse complement strand
TCCGCCGGGTCTGCGCTGAGTTCCGGCACGTACATGATCAATTCATCGTATTCGTTCTCAACCACGTCGCGGTATTCTTCAAGAAGCTTCTGGAAAGAACCTTCCCCGTGTACCTCTTCATAGTCGGCCTTAAAATTGGGCTTGTTATCAAAGAATGTCCAGTTTTCAAATCCACCTGCGATCATCACGTCGTAACCGTCCTTCTGGGAGAACTGGGAATAATAGAGCTGGAAAAAATTCGGGTATTCCTTTTCTTTATATACCTTCTTGATCTTCTTTACCATATCCTTGAAACGGTATCCATCGAAATCCTTCAGCTTATAGAATGTCAGTACTTCTTTCCCGGTAAATCCGATGGTTCCTTCATATGAAAGTTCATCATCCATTCGCCACATGCCTCCGTTTGAAACACCTTCAACATTTGGCAACACCTTACCAATCCAGTGCTCCATATGATCTTCATCCAGGTCAACTGCGTCCATTTCAGTGTAGGTTATAGGCCCCATAACATAAAGCCAGTGACCTGTACGCGGTCCGGTATTCACGATCCAGATATGTCCAGTGTTCGGAGCTTCATTATGGAAGGTCTTGTTGTGATCGGTCACGGCCTCGCCAAGTTCCTTGAGGTTCTCATAATCCGGTTCCATATACATGACCTTGTACATAGTGTAATCTTCCTGTCCAAAAGTAAAGACAGTAAAAGCCAGCATTGCCGCCAGCAATAGTGTTAATTTTCGCATAATTGTAGTTTTTAGGTAAAACATCTTGTTGTCCGGGGGCAAATGTAACCCATTGAAATACAATTTAATAAACTTTAACAAAACGTTAACAAACTCGTTACTCGTTACTCGTTGCTGGTTGCTGGTTACAATATAAAACTGACAGTGACTAGAAACGAGAAACCAGTAACGAGGAACCGGGAACCGGTAACAGTTTACTCTTCTGTTTCGTTGAGATTTAGGAGAGATAGCAGGATGTAAGCAGTGAGTATGAATATAACAGACGCAAACCTGTACATCAGGAAAAGGATCACTGCAAAAACGATGAGGAGATATCGTGCCCGGTTATGGTTCCAGTAAATGCTGCTTATCTTGAGTGAGAACAAGCGGAGCGGAGATACCATCAAGGCACTGAGAATTACAACTATTGCGATCAAGCCTGTCGGGCTGCTATAAATTTCATTTAACCATGGAATACCACCTAATTTACAGTTGAGTGCCATGGGAATGGACAACACCATGAGAGCTGCTGCGGGCACCGGAAGTCCGCGGAATTCTTTTTCCTGGGACGGATCAATGTTGAAGCGTGCCAGCCTGATGGCTGCAAAAACCGGCAACAGGAAAGCTAGATATGGGATATAGGTGTTTTCGGAGAAACCATCCAGCAGGGTGTACATCATAAAGCCCGGTGCGATACCGAAGGAAACGATATCCGCGAGGGAATCGAGCTGTTTGCCCAGATCCGACCCGGCTTTTAACAGGCGTGCCATCGCCCCGTCGAGAAGATCCAAAACCAGGGCCAGGATCAGCCACCAGGAAGCATACGACAATGAACCGTTCGAGATGGATACGATCGCCATGCACCCTGCCAGGAGGTTCAGCAGCGTTATGAAATTCGGGATATGCTTCATGCAGTAAATATAGGGAATTTATCCTACGGAGCTGATCTTTCTCAGGCGTTCGGGATCAAGGATCCTGATGCTTTTGCCCGAGACTTCGATGATGCGGTCATCCTTGAATTCTTTTACCAGCCTGATCACACTTTCCGTCGACATTCCGGTAAGTTCCGCCAAATCATTTCGCGAAAGCGGTAGGTCATATTCGAGCGATTTAAAAATACGTTCCGACAGGCACATCAGTATATCGGCCATCCGGCCATGTAACTGTTTCCTGGTAAGACAGAAAAAACGGCCATAAGCCTGGGCAGTATTCTCGTTCAGGATATCAATGATCTTTGAAGCAAAGGCGGCGTTCTGCTTGAGGATCTGCTTAAATACGTTGATGTCGATAAGCCTGGCCCAGGAATCCACATAAGGGCTGACAGAATAGAGAAATGTATTGTTGCCCTCAAAGATCGATGGAAGGCCTACCATATTATTCTTCGGGGTAATGGTAAGTACCAGGTTTTTCGGGCTTCCCTCTAGGTATACCTTCACAAGTCCTTCCGAAAGGTAGATTATTTTGGAGGCAAATGAACCCTGCTTGCAAATGATCTCACCTTTTTTATAGTGCACTTCCACCATGTTGTCATCCACCAGCTTCTTTTCATCATCGGTAAGCAGGTCAAAACAAGAATCTTCCGGGGTCCGGACTACACAGCTATTTGGGTAAGCGTTCATATGGAATTATATACATGCGTTGCAAAAATACGAATAAGATCATAATATAAACTGATTTAAATCATCTTTTTTATGACCAAGGCCGCTTTTTTTTATAACCCATTCCAACATATGAATGTATTTTCATATTAAAATAGAATATAGTTTTGTGAAAAAATTAACAGACGCAATATTGCGAACTAAATTCTATAACCTATAAATTCTAATTAAACAAAAAAACTATGGAAAAATTTGTGAAGTATTTCATGTTTGTCCTCATGGTATCAGCAGTGGTTCTTGCGGGATGCTCAAAAGACGACGATGATGATGAACCAACACCAACGCCAACACCTGCCTACGAAGTTCTGAAGAACTACATGGTGGCCAATGGCCTCGATGTTGATGTTGTGATTGATGGATGGATCACTGACGCAGCAGCTGTGAATTCAAAAGGGACCGATGCTTATCATATTATTGATATCCGCGGAGAAGATGCTTTCAACGCCGGACATATCGACGGAGCTGTCCCTGCAAGCCTGGGCACAGTGCTCGATGCCGCACAGGGAGCTACCAAACCTATCCTGGTAGTATGTTTTACCGGACAAACTGCCGGTCACGCAGTAATTGCGCTTCGCTTAAGTGGTTATACAGATGCCAAGGTCCTTAAATGGGGTATGGCAGGCTGGAACAATGAATTTTCTGCTCCTTGGGCGAATGCAATTGGCGATGGTGCAGCAGGAACAGGAAGCTGGGTAGCTGCCCCGGGTAACATTACCGCAAGTGCTGAGTTTTCATCACCTGTGATCGAAACATCATTCACCGAAGGTGCTGACATCCTTGCCGAAAGGGTTGATTTTCTGCTCTCAAACGGATTCCAGGGTGTTGACCATGACGTGGTGCTTGCCAATCCAGGCAACTACTTTATCAATAACTTCTGGGCACTTGATGACGTAAATACTTATGGTAACATTACAGGTGCTTACAGGGTCCAGCCTTTCACACTTGCTGCGGGCAATGACCTGAATCTTGATGCTTCCCAGACCGTTGTTACCTATTGCTGGACAGGCCAGACCTCCTCAATGATGACTGCATATCTTACTGTTCTCGGCTTCGAAGCCAAAAGCCTCAAATTTGGTGTGAACAGCATGATCTATTCAGACCTCACAGGTCACAATTACACTCCTCCTTCTACAGATTATCCTTACATAACAAATAATTAGGTCGGAAGGTACTCAATCAAAAAGCTAATCAATTAAAACCATAGGTTGCCGGAATACCATAAACTTGCACTTTATCTGACTTCATTCCGGCAACCATTTTTCTTACAATTCATCAAACCCAATTAACATGAAGAAAATCTTAACAATACTTTTAGGCCTCATGCTCATGAGCCCGGCCCTGGTCAATGCTCAGGGATGTATGGAACCTTCTTCTGACGGAGGTGTTAATGTCATTGGTTTTATCCAGCCCCAATATACATTGGATATTGATGGGGTTAATTCACTGGGAAACCCTATCCTGCTTGATGGGGAGGAGATCCAGAATAAGAACAGCTTTAACTTTTATCGCGCACGACTTGGTGTAACGGGTAACATCCCTTACGATATCAGCTATTATGTTATGGCTGAATACAGTAGTTTCATTAATGGTGTTTACCTGCTCGATGCTTTCGTAACGTACGATCGTTTCGGACCATGGGCAAAAGTCTCACTCGGTCAATTCAAAGTCCCGGTAAGCCTCGAACTTTCAACACCATGCCACAAACTGCATACAGTCTACCGTTCTCTTGTTGTTCAACAACTCGTTTCACCATGGCGTGACCTTGGTGCTATGGTTTCAGGCGGAGTTACATTAAAAAATTATGCCGGCCTGACTGATCATAAGTTTTTCAGTTACCAGCTTGCTGTCACCAATGGAACAGGTATCAACACCTGGGATAACAACAATGGAAAAGACATTTCGGTCAGAGGTGTGCTGTCACCTTACAAGGGTATCAATATCGGAGGTAGCTTCAGGACCGGCAAGCAGTTGAAAGAAGACAAAAGCAGCGACCTGGATGCAGTCAGGACAGTTATTGGTGGTGAACTGGCTATTGATTATTTCAATTTCCTCCTTCATGCAGAGTATCTTTACGGATATAACCAAAATACCAAAGGTGTTGCCGGAGGTGGTTGTGGTGGCGGGGGTACCCCCGGAATTAAAGGGGAACTTGAACGAAATGGTTACTATGCCATGCTGCTCTATAAAACCCCTTGGAATCTTGAACCTGTCGTGAAATATGAATATTTCAACCCGGCTGCGAAAGTTAAGGGATTTGAACTTGCAGAGGGCACACCAACTGAACCGGTTTCAAGCTGGACATTCGGATTCAACTACTTTATTAATGACTGGTCGAGACTTCAGGTAAACTACATCATTCATAACGACGACAATGTTGTATACGGTGGTACCGATAATTACAACAACTCCCTGATCGTTGACCACGACGGAAACTTCTTTAAACAGCAGTTCGTGGTACAGCTTCAGGCAGTATTACAATAATCTCTAAAAATAATTGCAATGAAAAGAACAAGTGTATCAATGATCCTGGCAGTATTGTTCCTGTTTATTTCACAGGTGCTGACTGCACAGGTGCTTGTCTCAGCAAAAGATTTCACAGCTGAGTTGAAGAAAGACAAATCAATGGTCGTGATCGATGCGAACACCGCAGAGAATTACGACAAATCGCATGTTATGGGCGCTGTGAACGTTCCGCACAAGGAACTGTATAAAGATGGTGAGATAGAAGGTCTCATCAAATCCCCTGCAGACCTTGCCGCCTATTTTGGCGAAAAGGGCATCAGCAACACCAGCAATATTGTGATCTACGACGACGGATCAAATAAGTATTCAAGTCGCGTGTACTGGATCCTCGATTACCTGGGAGCCTCAAACCTCCGCATCCTGCATAAGGATATGGACGAGTGGAAAGCAGCACGCCTGCCAATTACAAGGAATAAAGCCACTCTAAAGGCAACCACCTTCACACCTAAAGTGAATGCGACAATCCTGGCTACAGAAGCAGATGTTAAAGGCTGCAGTGGCAATTGTGTGGTGGTCGACAGCAGGCATGTGAGCGAGTACAATGGCACATCCGAGAAACCGGTAAGCGTTGGACACATCAAAGGCGCAGTTAACGTGGAATACAAAGAGTTCCTGGATGACAAGGGTGCATTCAAAAGCCCTGACCAGCTGAAAGCTGTCGCATCCAAGAATGGTCTTACATCGGATAAAAACATCATACTCTACTGTCAGACCAGTGTTCGTGCAGCAGCTGCCTTCGTAGCACTCAAAGAGATCCTCGGATATCCGAACGTTAAGGTTTATGACGGAGCCTACAACGAATGGAAAGCCAATGGCGGTGCCATGGAAAAATAATGGAATTTCATTTTGCTTAAATAATTCGTGTTAATACGGATGGATTGTTAAAGGCCGCGTTTGCGGCCTTTTTTTATGGAATATGCCATATTCCATATCTTTGTCCCGGATGAAAAAGCATGGTCATATAAAGCTAACAGGTATTATTCTCGCTGGCGGAAAAGGTATCCGTCTTGGGAGGAATAAAGGTATGGCAGAATTAAATGGCAGGCATCTTATTGATTATGTGATCGAAAACCTGGAACAAGTTGCCAGCGAGATCATTATCAGCTCCAATACTGATCAGTGCAAGCAGTTCGGATTCCCTGTTATTTCTGATGTATACGCTTCCAAAGGTCCTATGGCGGGTATTCATGCATGTCTCAAGGCTTCCACCAACAATCATAACTTCGTAGTCAGCGTTGATACTCCTTTTGTAAGCCCTGAATTCATAAGGTTCATAATCAACAGCAGGGAGAATGAACTCATTGCGGCACCATGGTATGGTAAGGATCATTACGAACCCTTATGCGCCTATTACAACAAGGGATGCCTTCCAATGATGGAGATGTTTTTCGAAAAAGGCAACTACAAGTTGCCAGATCTTTTCCGGGCAATTGCATTCAGAGGCGTTACCATACCTGAAGATGCACCTTTTAACCACCCCATGCTGTTCCACAACATCAACACCGAAGCTGATCTCATGAAAGCAAAGGACTATTTAAATAAGAGATCATGATGCAGCGGCCAAATTTTATGATCGTTTCTGGCAACGGGCGAAACACCGGCAAAACTTCCTTCGTTTGCGATGTGATCCGCAAAATATGCAAAAAGTACACGGTTACCGCCATCAAAGTTTCACCGCATCAGCATGACAAGCACATTCAGGAACCACTCTTTGAAGACGCAGGATACGCCATCTGGGAAGAACACAGGCAGGATGGGGTCAAAGACAGCTCCAGGATGCTGCTTTCCGGTGCAAGCAGGGTATATTATGTTGAATCGACCGATGCTTACCTTTCCAATGCCCTCGCTCATCTCCTTCCGCTGATCCCTCCCGGCAATGCAGTTATTTGTGAATCGGGAGGACTGAGAAAGCTGATCGAACCATCACTCCTTGTACTCATGAATGAAGAAGGGCGTGAGGAGAAAAAACCATCATATTTGGAATTGCTCCCTTTAGCTGATGCTACTTTTACTTTTTTTGGTGATGGCTTTGATCCAGAACCTAATATAATTGGATTTAATGGCACGGAGTGGATCCTGCTTCCACTATTTTAGATGCTGGATGAATGTGTTATTTGTTGTGTGTTATGTGTTATTTATTATTTGAATTTAACAGCATATAAAATATAACACATACAAAATAGCACATGAATTCATTTACTGCTTAATGAAAAAGTCCGGTAAAATACACCTCTCAGTCCTCCTTGCCAGGACGGCCTCAAAATCATCGAGCGTACTCAGCATCAATTCCGATTCTTCATCATGGCATTCCAGGCATGAGCCAACAAGCAGGATCCTTTGCTGTTCCTCAAGCGAAAACGGGCGGGTATTTGTTCGTGTGGAGTACCTTCCGTCGGGTTGCTCCATGAATGGGATCCAGGCATCTTCAGGTAATCCATCATAGCGGTTTTCGGCAAACCTGGGCTGAAACTGCCAGGTCCCGCTTCCATTTTCAATAGCATAAGTGAGCTTCCCATACCCATACCCCAGTGCAAGTGACTCATTATGGCAGGAACGGCAGCTCCTTCCTGTGCTATTCGTCGTATGAGCCGAGATCGGGGCAAACAACCTGTGGAAGATCCCCATATCATTTGCCTCGGGGTCGAAAGATGCCTTGTCGATACTTAAAACCATTCCGGGTACAAAGGTGTGGATGCTTTCCATTTCACCTTCCACCATGCCCAGGGTGGGTGGCCCTGCCAGGTATCTGCCAACGTATTCCACCCAGCTTCCCTGCTCCTCCTGCATTTTGATCATATCGTATCCTGCTACTTTTGGATCATATTCGTTATGGCAACCGATACATTGCGGCACCCATGAGCTGTGGCATGCCTGACAGGAAAGCCTGTCGTGGGCATTTCCCCTTGTGCATATCTCGGCAGGTGGGTTCAGCGGATGCCGGTGTCCGGAAACTTTCGACAGCATCACTGCGCGGCCATCTGCAAGGTATTCCGTATTCCATATGGGTTTACCGCTTTCTTTGGATGACAGATAGCGACGGCCTTTGTATGGGACATCCCTAACCTGCATGATCTTTCTTGTTTCCTGGTCGAGAGCGGATGCATCAAGCAATACGGGATTCCCGCTGAAATGGCAATCTTCGCAACTTATCTTTACCGCTTCTTCCTCATGCATATACAAGGTACCGTCACCCATGAGCTCGTATGAATCATGGCAATCGATGCACTGCAGTCCGGCCCGGTGATGGACATCAGCCTCCATAAAGCGGAAGACCCTGCCGTCGTCAAGCACCCTTAGCGTGTCATGCAAAATGATCTCATCTTTATTCAACAAAGTTTCGTGCCATCCCTCGTAGGAAGGGGATATTCTGCCCGAACGGCTGTGGCAACCAAAGCAATGATTATCGGAAATACTCAGATCAACTGACGGATGGCCTGTCCACAGTGATGAGTCGGGCATGATCATTCCGAAATATTTTTGTAATTCTTCCCCGGCCAGTTCATTGTAGTTGAGGTGACATGCATTGCATCCGCCCCCCCGCGACTCCTGTGTTACGGGGCCGGGAACCAGCTTCAGGTTCCCAAGGTGACAGCGGGTGCATAGATTCCGAAGATGCCGGTCAGCTGCACTATACCCAATGTCCTGAATATTAAAGTGTCCGTCGGGGACATCAAGTTCATTGAAAACAAATCGGTCAACAGCGATGATCCCGCTGTTGGTGGTCATGAGCGAAGTATGTATCCTTTGCGTGATCTCGGGATGGCAGTTTGCCGTCCCACAACTCCTCGAAGCATTTTCAAGGTTCCCGGGTACCCTGAGCATTCCCGCATGGGCCTGGTCCTTATCGGGCAGGAACGGCCTACCAAGATGACACGATACGCAACCTATGGCCTGCGGATCATGGGCGGGAGAAAAGCCTTTCATTCCTTCGTGGCAAAGCATGCAGGATTCGGCACGGCCGTAGGTCCCAAGCACTGCCAGCTTTTGATGGTAATAGCTTCCGGGCTGGATGGGAACAGGTTCAAACGGCATATGAATGCCCTGCCCGGTCCAGCTCCATTTCCACTCCTCTCCCCTGAAGAAATAACCTATGACGGTCAGTACCGCATAAAATACAAATGCGATGAAAAGGAGAATCTTCAAGAAGCGTGCACGGTTCATGCTGACAAAGGGGATGATAAGAACTGGCAGCATCGCTGCAAGCATGATAAGCCATATCCATGCAGGACTGTGCATCCAGTGCAGGATCTCCTGCAAACCCAGAAAGTACCATGGGCCTTTTATGATCGCCGCTTGCCCGTCGTGCAGGGGGGCCTGGAAAAGAATTGAAAGCAACAGGATTATCAATCCGAGAACGATAAAGGTTATTGCCCTGCCCCAGAGGATACGGGCGTGTTCAAAAACTATGGCAATGATAAAAATAGTGGCAATGGCAATGTGGTTGACATATATCAAGAGAAAAGATCCCTCTCCACCCAGGAGAATATAAGCAAGCTCTTCTCCAATGAGGGGAATCCCACTTATCAGTGTCCTGAATATTCGCAATGCCTGCTCGCTGTCGAGGTCACCTTTCAGGATGAAGCCAGACAGCATAGCGTAAAGGATCACGATGATCCCCAGTGCCAGCCGAAGCCACACCCCTGTGCGTACATCCCGCTCAGTTCCCAGGCGCAGGTGGTCCCAGATATGCAATATGCTGAACACAAGAAAGAGCTGGGCGCTCCAATAGTGCATGTTCCTGGCAATTACGGCACCCGGATTGCTTAAAAGAAAAGCCGATATGGAAGCATAGGGATCTGATACATCGTAAGGAACGGCCAGTACCACACCGGATATGATGCAAATAAGAAGGGCAGATAAAGCGATTCCTCCAAAGGTATCCAGGTAAAACACCTTCGGATACTTCATGGTATCTGCTGCACCATTTATCATAACTATCGAATAATTATGGTTTTTGAACCAGTATCCTGTCTGATCATAAGTTCTTTCAGGGATTTTGCTGCAGGCCCATTTACAGGCTTGCCTTCCATGTTAAAGCGCGATCCATGGCAGGGGCATACTACCTCCTTGCCTTCTATTTTACTCAATTTACACCCAAGGTGGGTACACCTGGCTTCAAATGCCCGGATATTATCCCCTCTTCTCACCAGGATCACTCCCTGCTGAATGCTCATTCCCGCCGCGATCTCGCCTGCGATGGTGACCTCCGGCCCACCCGAAGCTGTTTTCGACGAGCGTTTGGCTGTAAGTATTAACCAAAAAATGGCAGGTACGGACAAGACCGGGACCAGTGCAGCAAAAAATTCCCTGCGGCTGATCAACTCTTTTAAAGAGGTTCCCGGGCTTGCATTTTTTTCAACCATATAAACTCAAAAATAGGGATTATAATTCAAAGACCGGCACTTTATGTGCCCAGCTATTCAGAACGCTTCTAAATTACTTATTGTTAATAAATAACAATTTTGATTATCAGCGTCTTATGACATGTATATATTATTTAAATATATTTCTAAATTAATATGTAACTTACTGTTTTAGAGTTATATACACATTTATGCAATTATCTATATGTTTATATTAACTTGATTTTCTGACTCTTAGATATCAATATCTGATAAAAAAGTTCATATCCCTCACATCTCTATAATTAATAATTTTGTGTAGGTTAAATATGGTAATATTTACATATTTATAAGCATTTCAAGATTTAAAACACGCATATATAATGGCAAACAGAAGAGATTTTATTAAAGTTTCAGCCCTTGGGATCGGAGGACTGGCTGTGAGTGCATCTGCTTTCAACCTGCTGAAGGCTGCTGTACCGCAGGACCTGATCAACAAGGATTCAGATCCTCAGAAGGGCCTGAGGCGTTATCCCACGTATTGCGAAGTATGTTTCTGGAAATGTGCGGGCTGGACATATACTGATGAAGATGGCAAGATCATCAAGATCATCGGCAACGAGCAAGATCCCCATTGCAACGGACGGCTTTGTCCGAGGGGTACCGGCGGTGTTGGAATGTATTACGACAAGGACAGGCTGACGACCCCGCTTATCCGTGAAGGGAAACCCGGGAGCCAGACATTCCGGCAGGCCAGCTGGGATGAAGCGCTGGGGCTTGTCGCAACTAAGATGCAGGAGATCAAGCAAAAGTACGGCCCGGAAGCTATGGCCGTTTTCAATCATGGCTCTTCCGGTAAATTTTTTGGTCACCTGCTTAAAGCATACGGATCTTCCAATATCGTTGCCCCCTCCTATGCACAATGCCGTGGTCCACGTGAAGTCGGATTCGCTGCCACATTTGGTTCAGGTGTCGGCTCACCGGAACCCACCGACATTCGCGATACCAGGTGCCTGGTGCTGATCGGTTCACATATTGGAGAAAACATGCACAACAGCCAGGTGCAGGAAATGTCGGATGCTATTGACAAGGGTGCAACCATTATCACTGTCGACCCTCGATTATCCACTGCAGCAAGCAAATCGAAATACTGGCTGCCCATCAAACCATCAACCGACATGGCCCTGTTACTGGCATGGATCCATGTGCTGATCTATGAGGAGATATACGATAAGGATTATGTTGAGAAGTATACTTTCGGCCTGGATCAGCTGAAAGAACATGTAAAGAACATGACACCCGAGTGGGCCTATGGCATCACTACCATCAAGCCTGATGTGATCCGGAAGACAGCTCGTGAGATGGCCAACGCAGCACCGGCAACCATTATTCATCCGGGAAGGCATGTAACATGGTATGGTGATGATTCACAGCGTTCAAGGGCAATTGCCATTCTAAATGCCCTTGTCGGATCCTGGGGACGTCGCGGCGGTTTCTATTTCAAAGAAAGCGCGAAGCTTCCAGGCTATCCGCACCCCGCATACCCCAAACCGAAATGGTCGTGGAGGGATACCCATGATGGGAAATACCCTCTGGCAGGCCTTGCTGTTGCCAATACCCTGATAGAAGCATCTATCCCCTCGGAAGACAATAAACACCAGATCCATGGATGGCTGGTTACAGGGACTAACCTGCCTTTGACGATGCCTGACAAGCCAACACTGGTAAAAGCCATGCAAGCACTCGATTTCCTTGTGGTGGTCGATACCATGCCTATGGAGATCACAGGCTGGGCCGATGTAATCCTTCCCGAATGTACCTATCTTGAACGGTACGATGCCATCAGGACTTCTCCAAACCGTGAACCCTACCTGGCACTGCGCATGCCTGCTACCAAACCGCTCGGGGATTCGAAACCGGCATGGTGGATGGCCAAGCAACTTGGAGAAAAGCTCGGACTTGGCGAATACTTCGACTATGAAGACTATACCGAGGTTCTCGACTGGCAACTCAGGAAAGTTGGATCCTCCCTCGACGAAATGAAAAAGATCGGCATCAAAAAATTCGACCGGAAATCGGGTGGCCTCTACCTGCTCCCGGGTGAAGATTATGAATTCAATACCAATACCGGGAAGATAGAGTTGTACTCCACTGAATTCCAGGCGGAAGGCTTCGACCCCATGCCCAAATATACACCACATCCTGAACCACCTTCGGGATTTTACAGGTTGATTTACGGTCGTGCCCCAATGCATACTTTCAGCCGTACAGCGAACAATCCCAACCTCACCGACCTTATGGATGAGAACAATTGCTGGATCAATCCCAAAGTGGCGAGCCAGTGGGGCATCGATAACGGACAGTATATCTGGTTGAAGAACCAGGACGGCGTGGTATCAGACTTCCCGATAAGGGTCAGGATCACTGAAAGGATCAGGTGGGACTCCATTTATATGGTGCACGGATTTGGCCATAAAAACAAAAAACTGTCGAGGGCCTATGGAAAAGGTGCTGCTGACTCATACATGATCACCAACGTGATGGTGGATCCGATCATGGGCGGTACCGGGATGAGAGGGAACTTTGTGACATTCCTTATGGACGATCCGCACAGTTAGAAATCTGAACATTGAACTTTGAAATAAACACTGCATAAGTAAACAGGAGGAATTATCATGAGATATGCAATGGCAATAGACACCAGGAAATGCGTAGGTTGCAGTGACTGTGTGGTTGCCTGTCAAACTGAAAATAATGTCCCAATAGGATATTGCCGCGACTGGATCACAGAAACAGTCGACGGTTCATACCCTAATGTAGAGATCGAACTCAGGACAGAGCGTTGCAACCATTGCGACAACGCTCCCTGCGTACGTTGCTGCCCAACAGGTGCAAGCCATATCGTGGATGGCGGGGTAGTGCTAGTCACCCCAAACGAATGTATCGGGTGCGGAGCCTGTATACAATCCTGCCCGTATGATGCACGCTATTCGCATCCCGAGGGTTACGTAGACAAATGCACCTTCTGCAACCACAAAGTGATAAAAGGTGAACAACCGGCCTGTGTGGAAGTATGCCCAACAAAGTGCATGTATTTCGGTGATCTCGACGACCCCGACAGCGATGTTTCGAAAGCACTGAAAAACAGGAAATACAAAGCCCTTGCTCCTGAGGCGGGTACCAAACCCCAGATTTTCTACATGATTTAAGCATTCAAACAACCTTATTCATATGAAAGAAGAACTTATCATAAGCGGAAGGATGAACCCGGGTATCGACCCATACCTGAACATATGGCACTGGCACATCCCTGTTTACCTTTTCCTCGGTGGACTGGCGGCAGGAATACTGTTCTTTGCAGCCCTCTACACTATTATGGGAAGAGAAAAAGAAATGCCAACTGCTGTGAAATGGGCAACCTTTTTAGTGCCCGGGGCATTGGTATTCGGTTTGATGGCCCTTTTCTTCGACCTGAAGCACCAACTGTATTTCTGGCAACTTTATACTACTGTCAGGTTTGAGTCCCCCATGTCGTGGGGTGCCTGGGTGCTGATGTTCATCACACCACTGTCGATGGTATGGGCAGCCAGCTATATAAAAGAGGCCATTCCTACCTGGGAATGGAGGTTTAAATTCCTTGACCAGCTGGAAGCACTTGTGGTAAAATACCGAAAGGCACTGGCCTGGACCATGCTGGCCCTTTCGATCATCCTGGGGATCTACACCGGGATATTGCTCTCGGCATTTAACGCAAGGCCACTCTGGAATACCTCTATACTTGGGCCCCTCTTCCTTGTTTCAGGAATGTCGACGGGTGCTGCCGTGATCATGTGGATGTCGAAAAATCATATGGAACGCAGGGTCATGAGCATGATCGACCTTGTTCTTATCATCGTGGAATTGTTCTTTATCGTCCACCTGTTTATGGGTTTCCTGGCCAGTACGGCTGTTCAGATCGAAGCAGCTGAGCTGTTCCTCGGCGGACCCTTTACCGTTTCCTTCTGGGTATTTGTGGTCATACTGGGATTGATATTCCCTGCCATACTGGAGATCCTGGAACTTCGCGGATACAAGATCCCGGTTGCAGTGCCAGCACTGCTGATATTGTTCGGCGGACTGGTATTCAGGTTTATTATGGTGGAAGCGGGGCAGGTCACCAGGTACCTCTATTAATTTTGACAAGAAAAACATCATATCATGAATTCAAATCATATGATCGACAGAAGTAAAAAGTATGCAAATCCTTACCTCAGCGGCTTCCTGCTGGGGATCATCCTCCTGGCAACATTCTACATCACAGGCAGGGGGCTGGGTGCCAGCGGTGCGGTTAAATCAACGGTCGTGGCTGCAGTCAATGCGGTATCACAAAAACATGCCGGCCAATCAGCGTATTACAGCCAGTTTATCAGCGACGACCACCACCCCATGAGCAACTGGCTGGTGTTCGAAGTGCTCGGAGTGCTGGCCGGTGCATTCCTTTCCGGGGCCATCGCCGGCAGGCTTAAATTGAAAGTGGAGCACGGTCCCAGGATAACCTATAAAAGCAGGCTTGTCTGGGCCGCCATTGGAGGGATACTATTTGGCTTCGGTTCGCAACTCGGCAGAGGATGTACCAGCGGTGCCGCCCTGAGCGGGATGGCAAACCTTTCGCTGGCTGGCTTCCTGGCCATGCTTACCATCTTCGGTGGAGGCTACCTCTTTGCGTACTTTTTCAGAAAACTTTGGTTATCATAAAATTGAAAGGATAAAGACATGACAGGACCATTAATACCAATGGGAGTTATCGGACAGGGCTGGGACCTGGTGATCGCCCTTCTGATCGGAATAGCCTTCGGCTTTGTACTGGAATCGGCAGGCTTTTCATCTTCGCGTAAACTGGCCGGAGTATTTTACGGTTATGACTTCACGGTACTGCGGGTGTTCTTTACCGCGGCCATCACGGCCATGGTAGGCCTGCTCTATTTTGGCTACATGGGATGGATCGACCTATCGGCCATATATATTAACCCGACATACCTGTGGGCTGTGCTTATCGGGGGTGTCATCATGGGACTGGGGTTCATCACCGGTGGCTATTGCCCCGGAACAAGCCTCTGCGCCGTTGCCATCGGAAAGATCGATGCCATGGTATTTACCGGGGGCATGTTCATCGGAATACTGTTTTTCTCAGAAGCCTTTTCGCTCTTCGAATCATTGTATAGCGGACATTTCCTGGGACCGGTAAAAGTATATGAGGTACTTGGCATCTCATCAGGTTTGTTTGCCATGCTGCTGATCATTGTTGCCATTGCAGCATTTATCATAACCGCATGGCTGCAAAAACGTATTGTTAAAGCAGAAAAATAATTTGCATCATGAATAAAGCATATATTGTACTGACCCTGCTGTTGATCATTGCCGGAGTGGGCCTGCTGGTTCTTCCGGAGCGGGATCACCCTGAAGAGGCCACACCCAGGGAACTGTTGAGCGACCTCAGGAACCCCTCTCGATTCATCTCAACCGATAAAGTGGCCGAGATGCTCATCGACAAAGACCCGACACTTGTCCTGGTTGATGTTCGCGATATGTATGACTACCTCGACTTTTCCCTTCCGGGGGCGCACAGCATTCCCCTGGAAGAGATCCTGCTCAACGACTGGGTGGATTCGCTCGCGTTCGGACAGAGCAAGGTTGTACTTTTCTCGAACAGCGATATCAGGGCCGAACAAGCATGGATGCTGCTGCAACGGCAAAACCATAAGAACATACATGTAATGAAAGGAGGTTTGAACCACTGGTTTGAAACCATCATCAAGCCAACAGCACCTCCGGAAACCGCTTCCAATGATGAGATCGACCTTTACCAGTTCCGTAAAGGGGCTTCGGTATATTTTACCGGTGGCACAGCCGCGATCGAACAGGAAACAGGAGGCGAAGCAGTAATCGTTACCAAAAGGAAGAAAACACAGGTCGTTGAAGGCGGCTGTTAAGCATTAAAAACAGAGAAAAATGAAACATCCAAACCTGAATTTTATCGCCTTTGTCGTTACGTTCATTCTTGTGATCGTGATCGGACTGCTCACCCTGAACTGGCCCGACCTGGAATATAAACGAAGCCTGGAAGAAACGGTAGAAGTTATCCTGCAGGAAGAAGACCTGGTTTATCCTGAAGACCTTGTGATGATCGTTGAATACGAAGAACCCGGCTATGCGATCATCGACCTCAGGAGTCCGTATGATTACATAAAGGGACACATCAACGGTGCTGTGAATATACCCGTAAACAGCATATTGGATAAAGAAAACCTGAAAACTTTCAATCAATATGTCACTGATTCCGTTACCGTGGTGTTTTACGGAAAAGACCAGCTCGAAGCGAACGGTCCCTGGATGATACTAAAACAAATAGGCTTTGATAACATCAAAGTACTGATGGGTGGCTATCACTACTTCACCACAGGACCGCTTGACATTTATGACATGCCTGAAATCCCGGCCTACCTGGTGGAAGAGCCGGCATATGATTTTTATGGCACCATGGAAGAAATGGGTAGTGCCGATCTCACAGGAGGAGCATATGAACCACAGACGGAGGTAGTGACCCCCACCAGGAGGAAGAAAGCAAGTGTGGTGGAAGGTGGGTGTTAGAGCCTGTAGTGATCTATATCAACCTAATTGTTATTATAAATCACACTGAGCTCTTGACGCTTTGGCATATTAATCGTAAATTTGGAATATCACATTAAATCCATACTGATGAGGAGAAGACATGTTTTAGCAAATTTTGCACTTCTGTTTGGTGCTTTTGGTTTCCTGGGTTACATCTTTATCGTTGTAGCAGGATACTTTGGCTGCTGTGCGAATATCACAACTGCACTCTACCACAACCTGGTGATCATTATCCTTGTCATTGCATTTGCGCTTTTTGCCATTTGCATGTACAACAACTGCTGCAAGATCCCTAAAGAGCCGGAAAAGAAAGAAGAGTAAGATAAAATGGCTGACCCTGTTTTTACGGCATGATCTGCCGTAACCTATCCTGCAAGCTCTGCAGAACGATTTTTATACACCTTTTTAGCAATAACTGTATTCATAAAAGAATAACAAACCACCACTATTTATTGACGAGAAATTTACCTGATGCAATAATGCTACCATCAAGCGTCAATGTAACTATATGCAAACCAGAGCTTGCGCCGGATATATCCAGGTCGATGTTTTTATCACTCCCTGAAACTTCTTTTTCGAGCACATGTTTTCCAAATCCATCATAAACGGCTATAATCAAATCACCCTCTAGTTTATGTGCAGAAATTACATTGAACCCGTTAATTGCAGCTTCTGACAAAAGATAAGTTGGTATTTCTATCTGAATATGGTTGCTTGCAGGATTTGGGAATATTTTCAGTAGGCTATTGGGTTCCGGTTCAAACATTTCATCAATATCCACCCAGACATCGCAATCAATGGTCATTGTGTCCGATTGAATTGGGCCGGGACAAAGGCTATCGTATGTTAATTGAATATTATAGAGTGTATCATCTTCTAAATACTCGTTTAACTTATAGAAATATATATCCCAGTTGGATCCAATATAAAATCCACACATCGCCAGGATTTTATCATCATAAGTTATCGCTGTATTCCTAGGCTCCTGAAGGTCTTCATAAAGTGTTCTATGGGTTATTATATTCCCTAATGTGTCTGTGAGAAAAATCTCGCAATGACCATGATATGGAGGTCCAGAATCTTGCCATCGACTACCAACAACCAATAATGAATCTCTATACAAGCTTAGAGATGTTCCTGTGGCATGTCCCTCCTCAAGCAGTATTCTTTTGGAATAGAGTTTCTCTCCATCATTATTTAACTTAAATATTGTTGCATTAAATACATAGCCATAAGGTTTGTCTCCAATTGTATAAAACCTACTTGTTTTATGAATGGTTTCATAAGCTGCGGTCAATTCAGCTGTTGAATCATTCCAAATGATATTTTCTACCTCATCACCATCTTGGTTTACTTTAACCCAGAAAGCACTATTGCCTCCTGTCGGGGTATAATCACACGACCCTGTAATTAAGTACGTAGAATCACTCGGAAAAATCGTTAGATCAAATCCCTCCTCATTGAATATTCCTGGCTCTAATTGTGCGTATAAATTCGACCATAATACTTCACCTGTCTGATTTAATTTAAAAAGGAAGATTCTTTCTGACCAGTCAGGACTATGATACATACTAAGGGTTAAATAATTGGAATCAGGAGTTTGAATTACCTTCACTCCTCTGTTAAAGCCTTCAGAGTGCAAGGTTGTGCACCATTCTATTTCTGCACAGGCATTCAGCTTCATAACTACAGGATCTTCATCAACATCATACTTGCTGGACCTGAAGGTTAGAATATATCCCCCATCGTAAGTTTGATTGAAATCGTTCAAGTAATAACGATAAGATCCTTCCCCAATTTTTTTATCCCAGAGGATATTGCCATCGATATCTGTTTTTATCAGCCAAATGTAACGATGATACTCTCCGACATCAATGGTGCTGCCAATGACATATCCTTTATCATGGGTCTCTATTACTTTCCTTGCCTTGCTATTGAGGTGATCTCCATAGATTTTAGGCCATGTTTGTGAAAAACACGTTATAGATAATGAAATTATGGAGAATGTGATTAGTAGTTTTTTCATTGATTAATATTATTCTGTTTTTACTCCATTTTGATTAGCAGTATCAATAGCTCTTGCATGATATCCACCGGTATCACAATCAATATTATCACTACATGAGAACAAATATTGCTCAGATAAGTCGAAATCATAGTGATTATTAAAATACAAATTTGCCAACCCTTCGAATACAGCAACAGGCCCAAAAACCCAACAACTCTTACATCCACCCTGATCGCTCTTTTTAGTTATCCAACCGGAATTATCATAATTGTTGTCCCAATACATTGATGTTGTATCATTGGCATCATGTTTTGATCTCCAGTCAAATTGCCTGACATAAGCTGAGGTTTCTGCAGTATAATTCATATTGCCGAGCTCTTCATAGACTCCGCTTTGATAATAGTCAAGCCCAAGAAGATTATATTTTTCTCCATAGACTGTGACCTTATCTTTGTAATACAATTCAACCTCTGAGTTATCAGAGGCTTCCCATCTCATTCCAAAATCTGCTATCCTCGTATTTAGCGTGTCAACCTTCTTAGTATCCAGGGATCTTTTTGCAGTGTATCTGTCCTGCTCCGTGTTTGTACACTCCTCCTTAGACAAAACAATTTGATCCAACGTAAAAGATGCATTAATAACTTCAACCCTAATAGAATACGGAGTCACTTCATCGAGGCAATAGGTTTCATCATAAACATTAGAGACCGAAAAGGAATACTTCGTCGATATCAAAGGATATGCTTCATATACCATGTACTCATTATAGTCTGTATCAGAGAATATAACCCTCACTAAACTAGTATCACTGTTTAGGACTATGTCACCAGACAATTTTATTCCATATGCCGTATCATTCTGAGTAAATAGATAAATTTCACCATCTGTTATAAAGATTGTGTCAATGGAGATCATATGTGAAAAAGAAGCTAACACACAGCAACATGAAAGTGCTAGTGTAATAAGCAGTTTTGGTAAATTCATGATGTAAGGTTTTTGGTTTTTATTCGATTTGTATCGTCTATTTACAAAGTAGTTTCATTATTTAATTACCAACAAATAGCTACTAAACAGATACCAATTTAATAAAATTTCTTGAATCAGGCTTATGTGCTATCCCATGTACTGAAAGCACTTGAAAACAGAAGAAAAGAAACAATTGCCAAGCTACACTACCCTGCAAGTTCTTCTGCAGATCGATTCTTATACACCCTCTTGGCAATAACTATGCTTAGCTCGTAAAGGCCCAGCAATGGGATCACTACCAGTATCTGGCTGAATATATCCGGAGGCGTGATGATGGCTGAAATCACCAGCAGGACGACGACAGTATATTTCCTGTTCTTTTTCAGCCATGTGGGGGAAATCAGCCCTGTCCTGGAAAAGAAAAACACGAACACGGGCAATTCAAACACGATGCCCACCGAGAGTGATACAGAAACAACAGTACTGATGTAGGAGCTCAGCGAAACATTGTTGGCTACAGCATCGCTCACCTGGTAAGTCCCCAGGAAGTTGATCGTGAGCGGGACGATCAGGAAATAGCTGAACAAAACCCCGAACAGGAACAGGATGGAACAAACCAGCACCGCACCGCCGGAGTACTTTTTCTCGGTGGGTTTGAGGGCCGGCTTGATAAAACTCCAGATCTCGTGCAAAATATAGGGAAAGGCAAGGATCACGCCCGCCATGATGGATATATACATGTGGGTTAGAAACTGCCCCGACATCCGGATATTGATGATCTCCAGCTTTGAATTATCGAGACACAGTGACTGGACCCCCACGAAATCCGCAAAACCGCATAACAACCTGGTAGTGAGAAAATCCTGGCGTATAGGGGCGAGAATAATACGATCGAAGATGAAATCCTTGAAAATGAAAGCAACAATACCGAGGAGAACTACTGCCACGATCGACCGGACAAGATGCCAGCGCAACTCATCCAGGTGCTCCCAGAAGGACATTTCCTTTTCCTTCCTTGACGGAGGAGGGTTTTTCTTTGTAGTGTTATACTCAGCCATAAGGCGTAATTGTGATTGAGGTTCAAAAATAGGAAATCCTACGGATTAAGTAAGTTTGCAGTAGGCAGGAGACCATAAGAGTACGAGAATACGAGAGTACGAGACAATGATGACAATGACGACAATGACGACAATGACGACAATGACGACAATGATAACAATGATGACAATGAACTAATAGCCAGTAGCCAGAAGCCAGAAGCTAGTAGCAATGAAATTAAAGAACCTCCTCATATTACCCTCAACATACATTTCCCTGCTGCGGGATGTGAAAAGGCAACGAAAATTCGTAAAGGAGATCCTGGAAGCTGACATTGCAGATGCAACCGCTGATAACGACGGAAGCCTGGACGAGGAAGATTTCAATAAGATAAGGGGGTATTACGGTTTCGGTGTTCCTGCAATAGTGGGGGAAGGATTTTGTACGCTCAGGGGAGCAAAAATGACACAAACTGAGCGGATGGCAAGTACTTTCCAGGGTGCACTTACCGGGCTCTATGACGACTTTTTCGATAAAACCGGTCTGGCAGATAATGAGATCAAAAGCATGATGAAAGAACCCCATTCATATTCCCCGGCCTCATCTCTGGAAAAGCTGTTCATTCGCTTTCTGCTAAATGTGCACGAAAACATACATGACATCTCGCAGTTCAATCAATATTTCGAAAAAGTATTTTCAGCCCAGGTATTAAGCAAGAAGCAACTCGACGAAAATCTTACCAGGGAAGAGATCAGGGATATCAGCTTCAAAAAAGGAGGTTATTCTCTACTCTTCTACAGGTCAGTGTTCAAACATGAATTGATGAAAGGAGAAGCGGAAGCATTGTTCAATATCGGCAGCCTGATGCAGCTTGGGAACGACACCTTTGATGTGTATAAAGATTCCAGGGCCGGCATCAAAACGCTTCCATCCGGCTGCGGGCAGATCGATGATGTAAGGCAGGTATTTATCACTCAACTGGATCACTGCCTGGGACTTGTTGGCAAGCTGAACTACCACCGGGATGATATAAAGCGATATGTGAATAAACTCGTTCTGGGAATAGCAAGGTGCTTTGTCTGTTTCGACCAGCTGGAAAGGCTTCAGGGGAAAACCGGTGGTACGTTCAGACCTTTAGCTTACAGCAGGAAAGAGTTGATATGTGACATGGAAAAACCGGTGAATATCATAAGGTCTTTACGGTATTTCACCTCATACAGGCACTAATCTTTCCGGAAGAAAAGGCAGCTGTCGCCATAACTAAGAAAACGAAATCCATTCTCAAGCGCATACTGGTATGCATCCCGCCAGGCATCTCCCGCAAACGCAGCAACCAGCAACAGCAGCGTGCTTCTCGGCATGTGAAAATTCGTTACGAGCATGTCAACGATCCTGAATCGGTATGATGGCAAGATGATCAAACTAGTATTACCCCCTAGCTCCTTCACTCCCTTGCGGCTCATCAATGCAATTATATTCTTAATTGCTTTTTCTACAGGCAGCTGTGAAGCAGACTCATAAGGCTGCCACTGTTTCACATCAAAGGGTGCATCAGGCCTGGTTTCCAGTTCATTCCCATACCAGTAAAGGCTTTCCAGCGTGCGCATGGAAGTGGTACCTACCGCTGTGATGTTCCCGAGATTCGCAAGGAGCTGTTCAAGCAGGCTATGTCTGACAATTACCTGTTCGGTATGCATTTCATGTTCTCGGATATCATCGTGGCTTACCGGCTTGAAGGTCCCGGCGCTAACATGCAGGGTAAGATTGTCGAGGTGGATGTTTTTTCCCCTGAGCTCACGCATAACGTCTTCGGTGAAATGCAGTCCGGCAGTCGGGGCAGCTACAGAACCATTGTGCTTTGCATAAACGGTCTGGTAACGGTTCACATCCTCCTCTTCCGCTTCACGTTCAATGTAGGGGGGCAGGGGGACTTTACCGGCAGCTTCCAGCACCTCTGCAAAAGACAATCCGGGCCTGTTCCAGTAAAACCGCACCAGGAAGGCACCATTGGCTTCACCCAGCCGTTCGGCTTCAAACTGCACCTCCCCCCTGGATGTTTGCAGTAGAAGCCCGAGTTTTCCGCTGCGCCATTTTTTTGCGTTCCCTATCAGGCATTTCCAGGTTACAGGCGCTCCGGCTTCAAATGCCCCGGCAATCTCGGAACCCGGAAGCACGGGCTCAAGGCAGAAAACCTCTATGCGTGCCCCTGTGTCTTTGTGGAATACCAGCCGGGCACGGATCACCCGGGTGTTATTGAAGACCATCATGCCATTTTCGGGCAGATAAGAAGGGATATTGCGGAAGACACCCTCTGAAGGGAAACCGTTGCGCATGACCAGCAAACGCGATGCGTCACGCTGATCCAGTGGATATTCTGCTATCCGCTCATGCGGCAGATCATAAGTGTAATCCTCCATGCGTATGCGCAGGGAATGCTTCATAACAGTTGTTCTTTCAGGAAACGGGAAACATGATCAAAGAACTCCTCGGGGGCATCGGCATGCACCCAGTGGGTTCCTTCCTCAATGGTGACCAGGTCCATGTTGTTGAAGTTCTTTTTAATTGCCGGAATGTCCTCTTCAATGATGTAGTCTGACTGGCCTCCCCTGACAAAGAGGGTCGGACCATTGAAAACGGTGGAATAAAACACCCCATCATACATCGCATCGAGGTTCAGGTCGATGGCCTCCAGGTTTATCCGCCAGCCCAGCACATGCTTTTCTTTCCAGAACAGGTTTTTCATCAGGAACTGCACGATACGCTGACTTTTGATATGTTCTTTCATGTGTTTTTGTACATCCTTCCGGGACTTCACCTTTGTAAAATCCACTGATTTCATGGCATCGATCAGGTTGCGGTGATGCGAATGCGAAACGTACGTGCGCATGCTGGTATCCACTACGACAAGCGCACGAACATCTTCCGGGTTTTCCAGTGTGTAGCGCATGGCTACCTTCCCTCCCATCGAATGCCCCATAATGACCGGATTTTCCAGTCCCTGCTGTTCGATGAATTCCACCAGGTCGTCGACCAGGGCATAATAAGTGAAGGCATAATGATGCGGCGATCGCCCGTGATTCCGCTGATCGAGGATATACACTTCAAATCCCAGCTCAGCGATCCGTTTGCCAAAAGTTACCCAGTTATCGGAGATGCCGAAGATCCCATGCAGAATGATGAGGGGCGTCCCCGAGCCGTATTTCTTGAAATGAAGCTTCATGGGGCAAAGGTAGGAATAATGAATAATGAATAATGAACATGGAACATGGAATAAAGAACTGGGCTATGGGTGCTGGGTGTTGGGTGTTAGATGTTCGGTTGTAAATTTTGAATTTGTAATAGTTTTCATTGCGACCCCTTCGGGGTCGAACATCCGTAGCCCCGGGTGCAACCCGGGGTGGAGGATATGAAACAATCCGGCCCTCCCCCTGAAAATTTTAGATAGAATTGAGAAAATGAGCATGGGGAGGGTTGGGTGGGGCCAATGTGAAATCAGAAATCAGAAAGGGAAATCAGAAATCAGAATTAATTTTTCTCAATGATACATTGAACATGCAACATGTCGAATGCCGAATCCTGCCTGCCGGTTTACCCGCCCAAGGCGGGCAGGCAGGGGGCAATGTTGAACCTATCTTAAAAGGTAAATTTACGAAGATGATAGAAGTCTGAAGAAGTGCCGCATGCCCCATGCCTCATGCCCCCAACCTATAGTTGGATCTCCGCTCCATGCCCCTTCAGCCCAAAATGTTTCCGTACCGCCCACACCATAACATAGATCACGGGTGTGTCAAGCAGTGCCACCATCACCTTGAACATATAACCGTTCAGCAACAGCAGTCCAAACAACTCCCATTCGATCACATCGAACGTGCAAAGAAGCAATAAGACAGTGAAGGTGTCGACAAATTGTGAACTGAATGTAGATGCGTTATTCCTGAACCAGAGATGCTTACCTTTAGTCTTGCGTTTCCAGAAGTGAAATATCTGCACATCCAGGAACTGCGCCAGGAGATAGGCGATAAGTGAAGCAGCGACTGCAATAAATGTAAACCCGAAAACAGTATCGAACTGGGCGTCGCTGATGGGTGAGAAGTCGGTTGCCGGGGCATAGGAGGCTACGATGATGATCCCAAGCATGAACAGGCTGGCAAAAAGGCCGGCCAGCACTACCCTGTTCGCCATTTTACGGCCATAGATCTCAGAAATGATATCAGTTACCAGAAAGGTAACAGGGTAAGGGATGATACCCGCCGACAGTTCAAACTCCCACAATCCAAACGGGTTCCACCGGAAGAATTTCTGGAAAATGAGATTCGCCGTTACCAGCGCCGCCACAAAGAGGGCCGCCAGCACAAGGAACAATATTTCTGCCTGCTTTTTTTTCGTTTTATCCATCAGGCCAGCTGTCTGAGGTATAATTGGATAGTATTCTCCAGGCCCAGGTAGAGTGCATCGCTGATCAGGGCGTGCCCGATCGACACCTCCAGCAAGCCTTCAATATTTTGTACAAAATAGGCCAGGTTTTCCAGGCTCAGGTCATGACCGGCATTCAGGCCCAATCCAACACTGCTTGCCACCCCTGCTGCTTCTGCAAAGGGCTTGATGGCGGCTTCCTTCCCTGAAGCAAATTTTGCAGCATAGGCTTCGGTATACAACTCTACCCGGTCGGCTCCCGTCTTCACGGCATTTTCGATCATCCTTGCATCCGTCTCGATAAAGACAGACACCCGTATTCCATTATTTTTGAATTCTGCATTTACCTCTTTCAGGAATGATTCGTTTGCTATGGTATTCCATCCGGCATTGGATGTAAGCACATCGGGAGGGTCAGGTACAAGCGTTACCTGTGCAGGTTTAACCTTGCATACCAGGTCGATGAACTGCCTGTTCGGATAACCCTCAATATTAAATTCGGTTGTGACCACCTCTTTAAGGTCGAGTACATCCTGGTAACGGATGTGCCGTTCATCCGGGCGGGGGTGAACGGTGATGCCCTGGGCGCCGAATCGTTCACAGTCGATGGCAGCTTTTACAACGTCAGGTACATTGCCACCGCGCGCGTTCCTGAGGGTGGCGATCTTATTGATATTTACACTTAGGCGGGTCATGGCTTCTGTTTGGTGTACACCACAAAGCTAAGAATTTACTAAGTTTGTATGACAAATTACTATGAGAGTCGTCATTCAACGGGTTACAGAGGCCTCGGTTAAAATCGGGGACAGGGAAAAGAGCCGCATCGGCAAGGGCATGCTCATCCTTCTGGGCATAGAGGATCCCGATACGCAAGCCGACATAGATTGGTTGTGCAAAAAGATATCCAATCTCAGGATCTTCGATGATAAGGAAGGGATAATGAACCTTTCCGTGAAAGATGTTGAAGGAGAGATCCTCGTGGTCAGCCAGTTTACCCTGCATGCCAGCACAAAGAAGGGCAACCGGCCATCATACATAAAAGCAGCAAAACCCGATACCGCCATCCCGCTTTATGAAAAATTCGTCACAACGCTGGAACATGAAACCGGCAGGCCGCTAAAAACCGGGGAGTTCGGGGCAATGATGGATATTTTGCTGACAAACTCGGGGCCAGTTACGATTATCATCGATAGTAAGAACCGGGAATAATATATTCCTGGATACAAAATCCGAAATTCAAAACATTGCTGTCCGGGATAATTTATTGTAATGCGATATAGTCTTTTATTGGAAGGACTTTGGTGAAGAGGAAAATTGGGGGGCTTGCAAAGGAGTTTCGTGCCGGCAATGCCTCGACTACCGCTCGGCATGACAAGGCATTGTTTTTTTTAGGGGATAAGGGCGCGGCACTCAATAACTTGATTTTATTGGTGTGCCGCGCCCTTATTCTATTTTAATGACTTTGATTTGTCACCGCGAGCGAAGTCGAGCGGCTCTTTCAAT
>JAZBOU010000010.1:0-7969 GCA_036351275.1 Bacteroidales bacterium | reverse complement strand
GCAATGACAAGCGAGAGGAACAGCAACAGTCTGGTGATTTTCGGTGGTGTCATCATCACACGTTTTAAATAATACACTAACCTTTTCATTTACCCTTATTTAGATTTATGTTTTTTTGTTCTGTAACGGTCAGGGAAATAGAGTTTACAGCACAGATGCCGAAGAACCCGATAGCCCCGTCACTTAAGTTTGTAATTACATTTGCTGGATCTGAAGGGAAAACACCCCCTTGCCAGCTCGTCTCCAGAAGCAACGACCTTAAAAAGTCAATATGTTCTGATGTCAGCGAATACCTGCGCTGGGTTATATTCGTTCCGGCAGGGAAATACACCTGTTCTACGATGGGCGCAAACACCTGGCTTACATCAAGCGTAGACAGGGTATAGAATATGAGTTTTCTCCTGCAGGATTTCGGGTCCTGAAAATCGTACCCGGGAACCATCGACCAGTCAATATCAATTTCCCACATAGCAGGATCATCGGCATCGAATGCGCTGGCTACATAGTCGATGAAATATAGATCATCATTGTCGTTTTTCTTATATCTTAATTCTGCGAATGTCTTCCCCGGCACCATGTTTGCCTGGGCGCTGTAAAAGCGATCCTGGTAAAATATGAGCAAAGAATAATTTTTATTAAACTTTGCAACCATTATAGTGTCAGTAATATACCGTCCTGCTTCTTCCGGGTCCTCCTTTAACTGGTACGTTTCATCTTCATTGCTGATAATAACGTCGGCTCCGCTCAAGGGTATGGGCTGATCATTAAGGCCTGTCTTGTTATAATTAAGGTAGATATATTGAACCCTGTATTCATTGGTAATGATCCCATCTACCACAATATAAACGGAATCATTTTCTGAAATACTCCAGTCGGCTTCCTTCACACAAGATGTGAGCAGCATAATCAATAATATGTATACCACTGCTCGCTTCATCAGAATTTAAATTGATAATTAATTGAAGGAATGATCTCTGAAACTGATAATGTGGTGACTGCCCGCTCCTGTGGATGTAAATGATCAGCAGGAACGATGTAATCACCGTCATTATCAACAATCCTGTTAAAGCTTAAAAAGTAAGGATTATTCCTGCCATAGACATTGTACAGATTTAATAGAAGGTTATGTTTATACCTGGCAGCCTCATTTTTATTTAACCTGAAATTTGCAGAAATATCAAGCCTGTGATAAACTGGGAGGCGATCGTTATTCTTTTCTCCATAAACAGGGACCACATAGCCGTTATAATCGTAAAAACTAACGGGTGTTGTTAATGCTGCACCGCTCAATAAAATCCAGTTCGCAGAAAGAGTCCATCTCTTTTTCGTATCGTAGGATACAAAAACTGTCAGGCTATGTGGCCGGTCATGGAAAGCACGGTATGATTCACCATTGTTTACGCCGGGCGTTTTTGCAAAAACCCGTGAAAAGGTATATCCTATCCATCCCGTCAAATATCCAAAAGGTTTGCGGATCATTAACTCTAAGCCATACGACCATGCTTTCCCCTGTCGCACTTCGCCTTCGATCAAAGGATTATACAACATATTTGCATGTGGGGCATAATCGATATAGTTATCAAAATGTTTATAATATAATTCCGCTGAAAACTTAAAAATTTCTTTATTAAAGCTTGTAAAATAACCAAGGGAATACTGATCGGCCTTCTGGGGTTTGAGGTTTGGTCCGGACGGGACCCAAACGGAGAGGGAATTAAAAGGACTGATATTGTTATTAAGTTCATTGAGAAACTGGGTTGTGCGGCTATAGCCCGCCCTGAGCGAGTGATTTGACTTTATCAGGTAGGCTATATTAACCCTGGGCTCCAGGCTTGTATAAGACGAATAAACAGCGTTTTTATCTACCTCGAACGTATCAATTACATTATAGTTATCATCAAAATAATACACGGTTGCAGGGCCCAGATCCTGCCAGATGGGTAGGCGTAATCCATACCTGATCGTGAACTTTTTCCCGATATGTTGCTGATTTCCTGCATAGAATGTATATTCTGCACAATTGTAAGCCGGTACTTCATCAGTTGCATCTTCATTAAGGTTTATATTGCCGGCATCCAGGGAATGCGAGCTGATCTGTAATCCTGCTTTAATAGTATTGTTAGGATTAAGAAACCATGTAAAATCTGTTTTGAAGGAAAGATCTCCAATGGAAGAATTCCAATATTCTTTGCGGTCTTCGGAAAGGTATAACAGATACTGATACCGGGTAATATAAACCGTAGTATTCGAGAACAGTTTGTTGTTATAAACATGGTTCCAGCGCAGTGTGCCCAGAATATTGTTCCACCCGATCCCATAAGTATTTATTGAGGAATAGGTATTCCTTTCGAGATTATCATTGCCGATGTAAAAAGTACCAAACAAACGATCCCTGTCACTAAGTTTAAAATTGAGCTTTGCATTAAAATCAAAAAAGCCAATTCTTATCTCCTGGTCCTTGTAGTATAGCTGAGGAAGCCATTGTAATGTAGAGAACCTGCCACCAAGATAAAATGAACTCTTTTCTTTAATTATAGGGCCCTCTACCGAAAGTGTTGAAGTGTAGGGCCCGATATTTCCGCCAAAACCAAATCTTTTCATATTGCCATCCTTGGTTTTTATATCAACGACGGATGACAGTCGGTTGCCGTATTTAGCAGGGAAGTCTCCTTTGAATACCTCAATATCACTGATAGCATCAGGGGAAATGACCGAAAGGAAGCCGAACAGATGTGAGGTATTGTAGATGGGCACCTCATCGATAAGAATAAGATTTTGGTCACTGCTTCCGCCTCGGACAAAGAACATCGAAGAACCATCCCCGAAGGTTTCAATACCGGGTACAACCTGAAGGGATTTGATAATGTCTTTATCGCCGGTAATACCCGGCAGTTTGGATAGGGTTTTACTGCTGAATCGAAATTCACTGATCTGTCCATCCAGCAGTAAAGGCTTATCCGTCCGACCGATGATCTCCACCTCTTGCATGGTTAACAGGGTTTCATTCAGTTCCATATTGATGCTGCTGTCCGCATCAAGAAAAATGGCCGTCTCAACCGGCTCATATCCGACAAAGGAAAAGAACAGTTTGCGCATCCCCCCCTGTAGTGTCAGGGAATAGAATCCATACGCATTGGTGAAGGTTCCGACATAAGTATTTGCATCGTAAACATGGGCGCCTATAAGCACTTCGCCGGTTAACTTGTCTTTGAGATATCCGGATATGGTGTAATTCATTTTTTCGGATCCCGTTAATGATGCCGGTGCGGCACCCGATTCTTTAAGGAAAAGGACAATATGCTCTTCAACCAGTTTATATGTGATCCCGTATTTACTGAATTCCCTTTCCAGGATATATTTAACGGTTTTGTTTTTGACACTTAAACTTACCGGAAGGGATACGGGTATAGCCTGGGGACTATAGGAAAAATAAACCTCTCCTTTCAATTCAATTTCGCGAATGATCTCTGCAAGCGGTTTGTTTTCTGCTTTTATGGTGATCTGTCGTGAAAGATCCTGGGACAAAACATACACGGGCATCAGGAAAAAAATGCCTAACAGCAACAGGGTTGCCTTCAGGTATATTTCTTGTTTCGACAAAGCGAATTTTATTGACATCCTGTTCCGGAGAGCTCAATCCTGTTACCATTTGGCCGTGCTGTAACATCAATGGTTGATTGAAGCACCAGCAGAATGGCTTCAAGGGATTGCTCTTTGAACGTAGCAGTTATACGGCAATTGTTGAGTTCAGGATTCATTACCGCGATGTCTTTTTTGTAGACTTTTTCCAGCACCTCAATAATTTCGCTAAGAGGGGTGTCGTTAAATTGGAGTGTATGGGTTTTCCAGGCAAGCAGGTTAGGGTCATTGAATTCATGGGATGTCATCTTCCCGCTATTCTTATGAACGGTAGCTTTTTCGCCCGGTTCAAGGTATATCTTCTGATTGTTGTAGTTTAATGCAACCTTTCCGGAGATCAACGCAACCTCAATCGTATTTTCAGTGGTTTCGGTATTCACATAAAAAGAAGTGCCCAGTACCCTGATCTCTAATTTACCGGCATCAATAATAAATGCCTTGTTTTCATTGGGAGTTACGTCGAAGTATGCTTCTCCTTCAAGTGAGACTTTTCTTTCCTTCCCCTGAAATATCGAAGGATAATATAAAACGGAACCTTTATTTAAAGCGACCTGTGTTCCATCCGGAAGTGTGGATTCGGTAACCATATTATCTGCAAACAGGGTTTTTTTAACAGGTTGCATGAAGTACAGATAGTAGGCGAGGCTGGGAATGATAAGCAGAAGGGCAATGGCCGCGACACGCAATAAGGTTCTTTGTGGGCTTCTGCTTATTTTGCGGGTAATTGTGTCTTCGTCAAGGTTAACCTCATTTGAAAATGCCTTCCATTCTTCATCAAGGTCTATGGTATCGTCAACATTATAGGCTTGTTGGGTGAGCCAGGTTCTGCGCATATCCACGAATGTCCTGACATGCTCGGAACTGGCTTTCAGCCAGACGAGCAGCTCGCGTACCTCTTCGTCGGATGTTTCTCCCAAGAGGTACTTCGCGATTAGCATTTCATGATATGTAACACTGTCTTCCATTGCCTATATCAAAAATACACACAAAGACGCCTTTACCCTTATAAACACAATGTAGATTTCCCGTAATTACGACCGTTTGATGTTGCTTTTTGATTTTGTTTAATTCATTCAGATCCAATTATTCTTGTGAATGCCTTATTATGAACAATTTATACGCAATATAATACATAAAGTTATCGAAACAAAGTTTATTATGCATTTAAGTTTCTTCAGTTGATGAAATCCGCTAATTTTTCACGCATTAATTTGAGTGCTTTCGACATCTGGGCCTCCACTGTTTTTACAGATATATTAAGTTCATCAGCGATTTCTTTATACTTTTTATTTTCGATCCTGCTGAGAAGGAAGATTTCCCTGCATTTATCAGGTAACTCACCGGTGGCTTTATCAATTTTGTTCTTTAGTTCATCACCGATTAGCTCATCCAGCTCAATATATTCTTCATCAGAGCCAATACTTTCCATTTCAAGAATATCAGGGGAATATTTCTTGCGGTCCCTGAGATAGTTTAAACAACGATTACGAACACTTGTGCTGAGATATGATTTTGGCGACTTTTCAAGATCAACCGACTTTCTTTTTTCCCAAACATTGACAAAAACCTCCTGGACGATCTCTCGAGCAGCTTCGTAATCTTTTACATATTCCAGTGCAAAAAAGGTAAGGCCTTTGAAGTGAGTCCTGAAAAGTATCTCAAAGCCATTTTTGTCAAGTCCGGCGTTGTCTTTATTTTTCTTAATTTCCAGCGTATTGCGTTTTATCGTCACTAAGATAAAAGTAATAACGTTTTATAAGCTGAAAAGTGTATCGGGCTATTCGGAAAGCTCTGAACAATATCCTTCCGTGATGGGAATACAGATGCGGTAAACAGTACCTACACCGGGCTCGGATTTAATACTGAATAGTCCGCTCAGGAACTTTACCCGCGACCGGATACTCTGAAGGCCAAGTGTTTTTTTCTTTAACGTTTGATCCGGATCAAATCCCTTACCGTCATCAGAGTAGGTGATATTGATTTCATTCTCATCTACGATCATAACCATGTCGACACTTTTTGCTTCTGCATGTTTAAGTGTATTGTTTATGATCTCCTGCATCATTCGGTAGATCATGATCTCGGTGTTCTCATCCAGCCTGTTTTTAGGGCCAACTACCTCCATAAATGCATCCATGCCATGCTGGTCATTGAGATTTTCAAACAGCTCTTCCAGGGCTTCATAGAGGCCAAGTTTTGTAAGCAGCCCGGGCATGAGGTTGTGTGAGATCTTTCGAACATCGCTGCTGGCCTGTTCCAGCAACCGGCTGGCTTTGGTGATCAGTTCCGCGTTCTCGGGGCTCTTATCCCTGATCTCGCTGAATGACATCTTCGTTGCAGAGAGCAGTACGCCCAGGTTATCATGCAACTCCATGGCAACGCGCTTACGTTCACGCTCTTCGCCTTCGACCAGGAAGCGGGCAGCCAGGTGCTTTTTCTCTTCCTCCAGCTGCCTGATTTTTTGAGCTGAAATGATCTTGTTTTTCCTGTGGTTAAAGACCAGGAAGGCAATTAGAAAAATACCAAGAAAGACGATGCCCAGTACGGTGAAAAATAAAAGATTGCGTTCTTTTGTTTTCTGCAGATTCTTGTGCTTCAACTCAAGGATCTCCAGCTGGTCTTTTTCTTTCTCATATTTGAGGCGAAGATCATTCATCAATTCGGCTTTTTCGAGATCGAAAATGCTGTCTGAATATATTCCAACCTGAATATATGCTTCCAGGGCTTCTTTGTGGTTTCCCCGCTCAAGCTCAATCAGGTATATGTCCTCGTATGAACCTCGTATTTGATACAGGTTCGAATGGAGTTTTGCGAGCTTTATAATGGAGTCATGATATAGCATTGCCATATCTGTATTTCCGGCATTCAAATATATCGTTGCATAGATTTGCCATAAACTTTGCATACCCTCCACAAAGTTCTGTTGCCTGTAGTATTTTGCAACTCTTTTGAGAATTGGCAATGCTAATTCGCTTTTTTCCATATCGACATACATAGATGCACGATTTATGGCAACCTCCATCATTTGCAATGAATCCTTTACCCGGATCAGAGCTGAATCAGCTTTATCAAAATACCTTAAAGCAGCTTCATAATTTCCAAAGTGTTTTTCTACATTAGCCAGGCGGGAGTAGTTTTTGGGAATTTCATTGAGGTTTTCGGTTTCAACATTACTCTCAAGGCTTAGTAAATAATATTTTTTAGCATTGTCATAATCTCCCAGATCACTATATATAATGCCCAGGTTTCCCAACATAATACCTATGGCATGTTCAAAACCGATAAGCTCACCAAGATCAACGGCCATGTGGTAGTAATATGCCGCAGAGTCCATGATATACAAGTCACCAAAGTAATTACCCAGACCATTGTATATGGCAACCAGGGCATTTGAATCATTTCTTTCCTTAAAAATTTGAAGGGAATGATGGTAATAAAGAAGCGCAGCTCTTGTATCTCCTATATCAGTATATAAACCGGCAGCTTTGAAATATGATTTTCCAATGCGCACATCATCACCAATAGAATCAGCAATAAAGAGGCAACGTTCTCCATACTCTAAAGCATCCATTATATTTCCCATTTTATCAAGAGTCTGGCATTTCTTATACAAAGCATCCCAAACGCCTTCTATATAACCGATGTCTTTGGAGATCCTGTAGGCCTCATCACAAAATAAGAGGGAGGAGTCTTTGTTCAATTGCCTGTAAATTGAAGCTAACTTAACATAGCAATCTACTTTTGCGGGGGAATCCTTCTCTGATATACAGCCGAACAGTGCGGATATTTCTTCGGATTGTGCATTGGCAATGTTGCCCTGGAATAATAGTGCACCCAGACATATGTATGAAAGTATTCTGATCATTGGTGTGCCTAGCCTAATTCTACTTCAGACTTTTTATCCACGTTGTTGTCGTTACTGCTTTTCTCAGTATTGTTTTTATAAACCTTTACGGTAACGTTATAAACCTTTGGCCCTATCTCATCCCTTACTCCTTGCTCATTGAGGTTGTGTCCGACATCAATTACCGGAACTGGTATTGTCAGCGATTTGGTTTGTATTTCTTCTGATATAGTGCCGGTTACATTCAGCCGTATCGTAATATCTTTTCCCAGGCTTCCCTTATCTAAAATAATTATATCCTGGGCAGTTGGTTGAGGGATGTCTTCGGTGGTATAAATGGTAACCTCAACAGATGATTTAGCATAGATCTTTTCTGTTGATTCAAGGAAAAGAGCACAAAGGTTTTGACTAAGTTCGTACATGACTTTATGGTTTTGGTTTGTTTAACTAAAGTTTTTTCGTTAGTCTAATGTATGAAAATTTGTG
>JAZBOU010000009.1:0-2677 GCA_036351275.1 Bacteroidales bacterium | reverse complement strand
TTCCATGGTGACTGTGATGACATTGTGGATTGCATGAATGCAACTCAAGCTCTTGATGCTTTCCTGGTCAACGGGGCAACGAATGTTCAATTGACCCTGATCCCGGGAGGGAACCATGAAACCACCGGGCCAATAGCTATTGAAGGGGCGTTAAAGTGGTTTGACTCATTCGGGGCAGTTAAGTAAACTTATTCGTATCTCAGGCTGCTGGAAGGATTCATGCGTGCTGATCGTATGGTCCTGTAGCTGATGGTGCCTAAAGCTACAAGGATAGCCACCAGGAATCCGACCACAAAATCAAATAAACCGATGCCCACACGATATGGATAATTCTGAAGCCAGCCATCAGCTACCCACCAGATGAGAGGTACAGCAATTACTGTTGCAATAAAAACAAGTATGATGATCTCCCTTGAAAAAAGGTACCATATAGCCGATACAGAAGCGCCATACGTTTTCCTGATACCAATCTCTTTCGTTCGTTGTGCAATGGAATAAGAAGTAAGGCCAAACAGCCCAAGGGCGGCTATTATTATGCCAATGATGGCAAAAAGCACGGATAGCTGTCCGTTCTGCCTTTCTTCACGATACATGCGCCTGACTGCATCTTCCATGAAAAAAGATTGCATGGGCGATCCCTCTGTGAAAGATTCCCATAACATTTCAATTTCCCCGATAGTGTTTTCCCCTATCTCCCCGGAAAGCCGTATGCTGATATATCCCCAGTTGACATTTTCATTCTTAAACCTGATCATGTATGGGGTGATAGGATAGCGTAAAGATTCGTGGTGGAAATCCTCAACAACACCAATTACCGGCATAAATGCTGGGTTTTCAAGGTCCTCTCCAATATAAAACCTGGTTGCAAAAGGATCTTCCTCCAGCATATAATGTCTGACAGCAGTATGGTTGATGATGCATCCATCAAGGTCATTCTTCGTATTGTCATCAAAGAATACACCTGATTGTAAAGGGATGCCGTATGTTGCAAGGAAATCCTTATCGGCCCATGTCGTATTAAGCAGGAAAGATTCGTTTTGTCGTCCTTTCATGCCATATCCATTATTGTTGTTATTCCTGCCGGGAACAGCGGTGGAGGCAGATACCGCCTCAACACCTGTAAGTTGAAGAAGCTCCTCTTTAAAAGAGCTGATCTTGCTGCCAATGGCACTTGCATTAGAAATTACAAATATCCGCTCCTTATCGAATCCCAGGTCTTTGCTTTGCATATAATTCAGTTGACGGAACATGATTATCGTCCCTATGATCAGAACGATTGAGATCGAAAACTGAATAACGACCAGGGCGCTCCTAAGTCTTCCATTTTCTTTCCCGCTTCGAAATTTTCCCTTTAGTATCAGGGTCGGGTTGAAAGATGAAACATAAAAGGCAGGATAGATACCGGCTAAAAATCCGATCATGACACAAAGCAATAGCAATGCAGGTATGGTATACCAGTTCCGGAAATATGCAATCTGAAGGTCAAGTCCAAGAAGATTGTTAAAATATGGCAGTGAAAATTCTGTGATCAGGATGGCAACCAGCAGTGCAACAAAAGAAAGTAAAAATGTTTCGAGCAGGAACTGCCAGACCAGCTTGGCTTGGGATGACCCACAGACTTTTTTTACCCCGATCTCTTTCGCACGTTTGAGGGATTGTGCTGTGGAAAGGTTCATGAAGTTCACTGCTGCAATTATGATAATGAGAAGGGCCACACTGCCGAAAATCCAGAGATATTTGGGATCGTTAGCCGGCTTTAAACCCTGTTCAATTCCGGGTTCAAGATGTATGTTGACCAGTGGCTGTAAAAATAGCCTGTACTTATTTCCGGCCTCAAAGAACTCTTCCATTGTGATCCCGAAAAACTCGCTGATGATCGGACCAACATATTTCTCGATCATTGGTGCAAAGCGCTCATTCACATCTTCAGGAGAACTAGCCGGTTTTAGCATGACATAGGAATCAAAGCTATTCGACAGCCATTCATTTTCGCTGGCGCGTGGGTTGGTCATAAATGAACCTATAAGACTGGCTCGAAAATGTGTATTTTCCGGAATATCGGCCATGACCCCGGTTACCTTATAATGCGTTTCATCATTACCGATCCTGATCAGTTTATTTATCGGGTCCTCATGACCAAAGATCTTTTTTGCAGTGGTTTCAGAAAGAACAACATAATATGGTTCTGACAGGACTTTATCCCGATCACCCTGTATCAAGGGAATTGAAAAAAACTTGAAGAAGGTTGAATCAGCCTCGATAAAGTCATCCTCCATGAAGAACTTTTCTTCATATTTAAGATTGGTTCGTCCCTGCCCGTTGATCCTCAGGAAAGATTCCACCTCCGGAAACTCATTCAGCATGGTAGGAGCAATGATCGATGCTGTGGAAGTAACCTGTAATTCCTGCCCCCCTAGTTTCCCATGAAGGATGACCCTGTAAATACGGTCCCGGTGTTCATTATAGCGGTCATAGCTCAACTCATATTGTATGAACAAAGCAATGATAATGGTGCATGCCAGACCAATGGATAATCCAATAACATTTATACATACAAAAGATCGTTGCTTTCGTAGGGAGCGAAAACTGTGTTTGAGAAGGTTTTTGATCATTAGTATAGGGTTAAGGCAATAATCTCTTAATGACTTGACGCCTTAACTTCTGATAAGTTACATGG
>JAZBOU010000008.1:0-32712 GCA_036351275.1 Bacteroidales bacterium | reverse complement strand
TTTTTTGCAAAACCTCCCATTTATGAGCTAATTCATAGGAAAGTTGACCGATATGCATACTTATCTGAAAAATCTCCAGGTTGTCGATGTCTTTTCTTTCCATTTTTATATTGATAGCACTTCTAACTATTAATACTAAAATTGATTAAATGTCCCCCTAATTACTGATTCAACTAATTACAGATTCAACTGATTCAACCGATTCAACCGATTCAACTGATTCAACTATCTTTGTACTGATTATGACAGCTGAACAGATAAGGTCTCGATTGAAAGACAAGGTTGTGGGAATAGCCGGCTGCGGCGGGCTGGGCTCCAATTGTGCCGTTGCCCTGGCACGTGTCGGGATAGGCAAGCTGGTGCTGGCCGACTTCGACAGGGTGGAGGAAGGTAACCTGAACCGGCAATACTTCCTGAGGGAGCAGATTGGTGATTTCAAGGCAGAAGCGCTCAGGGATATCATTCACAGGATCGATGAGAACATTTCGATAGAAACCCATGTAGTGAACCTTGACCCGGAAAGCATTGGTGCTTTTTTTTCTGATTGCGATCTTATCGTGGAAGCCTTTGATACCGATCATGCCAAGGTGATGATCATAGAGACGGTTCTGGATGAGATGCCCGACAAATATATTATTTCGGGGCAGGGACTGGCAGGATATGGCAACAATGAAGCCATTCAAACACGGAGACACGGCAAATTGTTAATTGTAGGGGACGGAGGCAGTCCGGTATCCGATGATAATCCTCCGCTGGGCCCGAGAGTAGGCATTGTGGCCAATATGCAGGCCAATCTTGCACTGGAGGTCCTTTTAAATGAAGATTAGATGGAGATCTTACTGAATAACCGCAGCGAACATATCGACAGGGACGAGATAAGCCTTTCGGAACTGATTAAACTTAAAAACTTCACCTTCAAGCTTCTGGTGACCAAAGTGAATGGCAAGCTCGTCAAGAAAGATGCTCGTGACACCTATTTTATTCGTCATGGGGATGAAGTGAGTGTTTTGCATATGATCTCAGGTGGGTGATGAACTCAGAAATCAGAAATTGAAATCAGAAATCAGAAATTACTTCATGTTTCAGGTATCGTTTTTCAGATATCAGACTTCTACAGGATTTCCGCCACTACAAACGTACTTCCTCCAACAAACACCAGATCACTCTCATTTGCATGTTCCAGTGCATTTACATAGGCCGCTTTTACAGATGGGTAGGATTTGCCCTGTAGATTAAATTGAGCAGCTTTGGTTTTCAGTTCCTCTGCATCCAGTCCTCTTGGAATATCGGCTTTGCAGAAGTAATAGGTTGCTTCCATGGGAAGCAGCTGCAGGACAGGATCCATATTCTTGTCGGCGACCAGGCCAAGCACGAAATGCAATTTGTTGTGGGGTGTTTGGCGGATCATTTTCAAGACTTCCCTGATACCGTCACGATTATGCCCTATGTCGCAAATCGCCAGTGGCTTTTTTTTGAGCGTTTGCCAGCGCCCCAGCAAGCCGGTATTTGGGATGGTATTTTTTATCCCCGCACGGATATGCGCTTCTGAAATTTCAAAGCCTATTCCCTTGAGGCTTACTAAAGCTGCAACAGCTGTAAAGCTATTTCTCTTTTGCCAGTCTCCCTGCAGATCGGGCTTTACTTCGGGAAGATCAAGCCGGTCGGCAAAGGTCAGGTCAGCGTATACCTCTTTTGCTTTTTTGATGAACACGTGATCTACCCCGGGTTGTGTTTCTCCGATAATAGCGGGAATGCCTTTTTTTATAATGGCTGCTTTTTCAGCGGCGATCTTCTCCAGGGTGTCGCCAAGAAACTGGGTATGGTCATATCCGATATTGGTGATCACCGAGAGCAGGGGCGACAGCACGTTTGTCGAATCCAGTCGGCCACCCATGCCGGTTTCTATGATGGCAATGTCCACCTTCTCTTCTTTAAAGTACTGGAAAGCCATGCCGACGGTCATCTCGAAAAACGACAGGCCGATGGATATAAACTCTTCTTTGTACCTTGTAATAAAATCTACCACAAAATCCTCCGTAACCATTTGCCCGTTGATCTTGATCCGCTCACGAAAGTCTTTCAGGTGCGGGGAGGTATATAAACCGGTTTTGTAACCCGCTTCCTGCAGAACGGATGCGATCATGTGGGAAACAGATCCTTTGCCGTTTGTGCCTGCAATGTGGACCGAACGAAAGCTGTTCTCGGGATTGCCCAATAGCTTGCAAAGCTTAATGGTATTTGAGAGGTCAGCTTTATATGCCGCAGGCCCAATTCGTTGGAACATAGGCAGCTGGCTGTACATGAAGTCGAGGGTTTGCCGGTAATCCATGTTGCAAATATAAGTGTTAAGGGTTGAGTGTTGAGGGTTGAGTTAGTTTTAAGTTTTGAGTTAATCTGATATCTATATTCCTAACTCATCACTAAAAATCAATACTTATCACTAATCATTAGGATATCATCATTCAACGAAGGTGTTAGGTGAATAATTTTAGTTCAGGCGTATGAAATTATACGTAATAGTACCGCGCTGGCGTTCGGGGGCATTGGGATCAGAGGCAAATACGGATCGTAGGGCTGCTTCCTCTGCCAGTCTTCTGAGGCGTAGGTCTGAAATAGTAGTCCCTTTGGCCCCGGCAATAGCTGAAACCACTTTTCCGTTGGGGTCGACCTTGATCTCCACGACCACTTTTCCCTGTTCCTCGGAATCGTAGGCCGGTTTAGGGAGATGTTTAGCTCCCCTTCCTCCCAGGTCATAGCCAACGCCCTCATCACCCAATCCTCCACTACCTTTATAATTGGTGGCATCCGGTGTGCCGTCGGGTTGTCCCTGGTCGCCTGGCTGTCCGGTTTCACCCTGGTTACTTCCTTCGCCGTCGGTGTTGCTGTTGCCTTTATACAGGGCTCGTTCATTTACTTTAGGAGGCTCCGGTTCAGGTTCGGGTTCCGGTTCTGCTTCTTCGATGACCTCTTCTTTTTCCGGCTCCGGATCGGTTTTGATCACTTCTTCGGGTTTTTCTGCCTCATTTTTCTTTTCCACTTCTTCCTCAATGGCAGGGGTTTCTTCCACATCCTGTGTGATCATCTCTTCTTCAGGCTCCGGCTCGGGTTGAGGCTGTGGTCGCTGTGGGGTAGGAGTGGGTTGTTCAGCAGGGGGAGGGGTCATCTCCTGCACCTGTCCCATACCCTGCTCACTGCTTCCCAGGTTTACCTCTACACCTTCCTCACCCGGCAGGGGAAGCGGTGTCGAGAGGGCAAAGTAGAGTATAGCCAGCAATGCCAGCAGGTGGAACGCGATGGTTCCCACGATACCCTTAAACCTGTTATTTTGCTCGCTCATACTATCGTTTTGGCTTGGTAGCCAGGATGACCTTATGCTTGGTATTGTATTTCCTGTTTATATTATTGACGGCATCAATAACGTTTACCACGTATTGCACCGGAACGCTCTTATCGGAACGCAGTACCACCGATGCATCGATCTGCCCTGCTATCTTACTGTCGATCCTGTCCTGCAGCTGCAATTCGCTTACCCGGTTCTCGTTCACGAAATACTGGTACCTGTCGTTTATATACACCGTAACGGTTTGCTTGGCCATGGTCTTGCTGTTGCTGCTGGGGAGCAGCAGCTTGATTGCATTGGGTGCAACAAGCGTAGAGGTCAGCATGAAAAAGATCAGCAAAAGGAATACCAGGTCCGACATGGACGCTGTACTGAAATCAGCCTTTCTTTTATTTCTTGTTTGTATAGCCATGGTGTTCTAGTTTGCGGGTTCGTTCAGGAGGTCCATAAATTCCGATGATTTTGCCTCAAGCACGTAAACCAGTTTTTCCACTTTCGCAACCAGGATGTTGTAACATACATAGGCGATGATACCCACTATCAGTCCTCCCACGGTGGTGATCATGGCCTGGTATATCCCGGTGGATAGCAGGGAAATATCAATGTTGTTCCCGGCCATCGACATATCGTAAAAAGCAATGATCATTCCAATAACAGTACCCAGGAACCCGAGCATGGGAGCAGCTCCGGCTATTGTCGCAAGCCCGGCCACATTCTTTTCCAGCCTCGAGACTTCAAGCTTTCCCACATTTTCAATGGCTGCGTTGATATCATTCAGAGGCCTTCCGATCCGCATCAGCCCCTTTTCGATCATCCTTGAAATGGGGCTTTTATTGCTCTTGCAAAGTGCCAGGGCCGAATCAACCTTGCCACCCTTGATGAAATCCTTTATGTTATTCATGAAATAGCGGTCCTCACGGGCGGCCTTGTTCAGGGTAAAGTACCTTTCGATGAAGATATAGATGGCAATGATGGAAAACACGCCCAGTATGGCCATGATCCATCCGCCTTTCAATACGAGTTCGTAAATGGAGATGCTGATCTCTGATGGTTCAACACCGGCAGCCTCAGCTGCATTATTTGCCTGTAATAATACGCTTAAGATCATCTTATAAAAATTTGCTTTAAATGTAGGTAGATATAGATCCTTACCAGGGGATTTTAGACCACTTTTGTTAACACTTTGCTGTTAATATTAACTCCTAATTGCACATTTTATTATTCTCCTGCACAGACTTTGTTTGCAGTATTTTATAAGATTGCAAACCAGCGTATATGAGACTTATTTATATAGGTCTCTAAATAGGGGGCGATTGCATAGCTATTTTAAAATATGTATACTTTTGCAGCCATTAAAACTTAAACTTTTCCGGTATGTTTTTTTTAATGATTGCCATCTTTGTTTTAGGGTATGTCGCGATTGCCCTTGAACACCCCATCAAAGTGAATAAATCTGCAACCGCACTGATATTGGGTGTGGTATTGTGGGTTGCCCTGGTCATTGGAGGAGAGTCCATCCTGGTCGATACTACCTCTCTGAAGCACTACCTTGAAGGTACTATCGGGACATCTTTTATCGACTGGCTGGTACATTACAAGCTGATCCATTACCTGGGAGAAATTTCTGAGATCATCTTTTTCCTGCTCGGAGCAATGACCATTGTTGAACTGGTTGACTCTTTCCAGGGCTTCAGGATCATCACCGACAAGATAAAAACATTGAAACGGTCAAAGCTTATATGGATCATCAGTATCCTGACCTTCTTCATGTCGGCTGCGCTCGACAACCTGACCACTTCCATCGTGATGGTAGCGCTGTTGCGTAAACTCATTGACGACAAGAAAGACCGCTGGTTCTTTGCCGGCATGGTGATCGTGGCTGCCAATTCGGGCGGTGCATGGTCACCCATTGGTGATGTGACCACCATTATGCTGTGGATAGCGGGAAATGTCACTACAGTGAATATTATGATCATGACATTTCTCCCAAGCCTGGTATCCATGCTCGTTCCACTGGCTATACTTTCCTTCACCATGAAAGGGAATATCCAACGTCCTGTAACAAGTGATGATGACAATGGCGACCTGGTCCCTGTGTCCCAGCGGAATGCAATTTTCTTCATTGGCGTGGGCGGACTATTGTTCGTGCCAATATTCAAGACTTTTACACATCTGCCCCCTTATCTTGGAATGATCTTTTCATTGGGTGTGCTATGGACAATCACTGAAATATTGCATGCCAGGAGAAACAATGACAGTGAGCACCTGGTTAACAACCTGACCATTGGCGGAGTTTTGCGAAAAGTTGATGTACCGAGTGTCTTGTTTTTCCTGGGTATCCTGCTGGCAGTATCAGCCCTGGCCACTGCCGGTCATCTGGCGCTGCTTGCCACTACCCTCGATCTTCACATCGGAAACCTATACGTCATAAATATGATCATCGGTGTATTGTCAGCCATCGTCGACAATGTTCCGCTGGTTGCGGGGGCTATGCAAATGTATAACTTCGCACCCGACCATTATTTCTGGGAATTTCTGGCATACTGTGCCGGAACAGGTGGCAGTATCCTTATCATCGGATCTGCAGCAGGTGTTGCCGTGATGGGTATGGAGAAGATCGACTTTATCTGGTACATGAAGCGGATCAGCTTGCTGGCACTTGCCGGTTATCTTGCCGGTGCCGGAACATACTACCTGCAGGAAGAATCAGGCCTTCTCCATGGAAAGATCGATCACGCAGCTGTTGTTGTAAACCTTGATGACGAAAATGCGATCATTGAATATCTCACCACACATGAATTCTACTATAATCACTTAGAGGGACATATTGAAGGTCCGGAATCCATGCATAAAGATGGCACCTACATGTTTTTCATTAAGTTCGAGGATGTAAAAGAAAATAAATTCTATCTCGGATATAATAAGAAGATGAAAGAAAGTGATCTCGAAAAATGGGATGGTTCATTGCAACCAAGTGATTTCGATTTCGAAAGAGTCGATAATAATTCCATTTCTTTCAACTTGTTCGGGAACCGATATAAACTGACCGACATGGGTGAATTGCACGAGTTTAGCATGCAAGACGGACTGGAATTTCACAAGATATGGACCAAGATCGAAATGGAATAAGTTCTTTAATAATTTTGAAAAAAGCCTCCATCAGGGGGCTTTTTTTACTTCTGATCATTCGATAAGGGTTCTATAATCCTCCCCGAGCAGTGATCTTTTACTGCACCTGTGACTGATCCAAGCACATTGTTGATGCCTTTGAGCCTGAGCAAACCCAGGAAAGCAAAGATCAGGGCTTCCTTGTATTCTATGGTATTTCGATCGGGCAGAATAATAGCTGCATCACAAAGCTCTTTTATCCTTTTTACCAGGTGATCGTTATAAGCACCGCCACCCGTGATCAGCATTTTTGCATTGCTTTTGCCGACTGTGGCAGATATGCGCAAGGCTATATGCTCGGTAAATGTCGCGAGCATGTCCGGAACATCATATCCCTTCAGAATAGGGAACACATGGGTTTCAATCCACTCCCTGCCCAAAGATTTTGGTCCCGTTTCATCATAGTATGCCAGGGATTCAAGTTGCGCCAGTAGACCGGGGAGTGTGTTGCCAGCAGCGGCTGCCTTTCCCCTGTCATCATAAGGTTTCCCGATCCTGTTGGCGAGCATGTTCAATACCATATTGGCAGGGCAAACATCCCAGGCAAGCCTTTCTTTTCCTTCCTCAAAGGATATGTTTGCAATGCCCCCGATGTTGAGGCAGTAATCGAAACCGGGAAACAACAATCGGTCGCCCACGGGCACCAGGGGTGCGCCCTGACCACCCATTTCCACATCCTGTTTCCTGAAATCATTGATAACGGTCAGGCCGCTTGCCCGGGCTATTTCTCTTCCATTACCAATTTGCAGCGTGATGCCATCTGAAGGTCGGTGCCACACCGTATGCCCGTGTGATGCTATGAAATCTGCTTTCAGATTGTGCCTGCGAATGAATTTTGATACCTCATCCCCGAAATAGCGCCCCAGCTCAGTATCTATTTTTCTTATTTCTTTTTCATTTGACTGGTGCAAGAGCGCTAGTTTGTGCCGCAATTTTTCAGGATAAGGGGAAGTTTCGGCCTTTTCAATACTGAATGACCAGACTTGGTCCTGGTATTCAAAAGTGCAACAGGCCATATCCAGCCCGTCGAGGGAAGTCCCCGACATTAGTCCTATTCCGCGATATTTTTCCAAACTAAAATATTATAAATAGTCGAGTAGCTTCTCCAGTGCGATCCCTCTTGATCCTTTTACCAGGATATGCGCGTCGCGTATGGGGTTTTTCACCAGCCAGGCGGATGCTTCGTCGGTATTGCTAAAGCAGCTATCCTGCCTGCCTTTTAAGGCTTTACTGAATTCCTTCCCTACCAGGATAATTTGCGCGTCGAGGGCCTGAAGGGCGGAAATGACCTTGTGGTGTTCTTCATGTGAAAAATCACCCAGTTCAAGCATGTCTCCCAGGATGAACACTTTTTTCCCGGCTTCCTGCATCATAAACTGCTCAATCGCAGCCTGCATGCTGGTTGGATTGGCATTGTAAGCATCCAGAAAAATGGTGTTACTTCCCTTGATGATGACCTGGCTTCGGTTATTTGTGGGTTTGTAGGAGGAAATGGCTTCTTTTATGGCCGTTGCATTCACTCCGAAATAGGATCCAATGCAAATACTTGCCATGATATTCCAGAAATTGTAATCGCCATACAGCCGGGTTTTGATATTGTTTCCGTTGAAACGGATATCCAGTGCGGGTACGGAAGACAGTATATTCCCTTTTGTTCCTGCCTCGGATGTTTTGCCATAGGTATATCTTGTCAGCTGTTCCGATAATTCCATGAGCAGGGCATCATCTGCATTCACAAAGACATCTCCCCCGTTTTCCCGGATAAAATCATACAGTTCCGACTTAGCCCTGATCACCCCATCATAATCTCCAAAACCCTCAAGATGTGCCTTCCCGATATTTGTGATCAGGCCATGTGTGGGACGGGCAATGGAGCACAGATCAGCGATTTCGCCGATGTGGTTGGCACCCATCTCAATGACTGCTATTTCCGTTTGCTTTGTTACACCCAGCAGGCTGACGGGCACACCTATGTGGTTATTCAGGTTTCCGGGGGTGGCATGTACATTGTATTTTTTCTTCAGTACCTCCCTGAGCAGTTCCTTGGTTGTGGTTTTTCCATTTGATCCTGTGAGGCCGATTATGGGTATTTTAAGCGTTTCCCTGTGATGCCTGGCCAGTGCCTGCAAGCCTGAAAGTACATTGTCGACCCGGAACAGTCCGGGCTGATCTTTCAGCGAGGGATCATCTACTACAGCAAGGGCTGCGCCTTTACGGAGGGCATCATTGGCGAACTTATTCCCATCGAAGTTCTCTCCTTTCAGGGCAAAGAAAATGCTTCCTGCTGCAACACTGCGCGAATCTGTGCAGATTATCCCTGATTTAAGGAAATGCTCATATAGTTCTTCGGTGCCGGCCATCTTTACAAATATAAAAAAACCCCGTCTGCGAAGAGCTGACGGGGGTATATAATTTCATTTCCGGTTCTTAACGTCCGGGCATCGGGCTGCCCACTCTTGACATGGCGCAGCGGAAACCGATAAAGTTGGTTGCAACATTTTCGTTCATGAACCTGCGCTGACCGGGGCTGAGGTAATATGCCCTGTCATTCCAGGAACCGCCTTTGTATACACGGGCATCATCACTGATAAGTGAGGTAACCCCATATTCATACATGCCGTTGGTCTGGTTCGATTCAGTTGGTTCTGCAAGCCAGTCGCTGCTTTCCGAAAGGTGCGACATCTGGTCGCCATCGTCGTAGTTCCTGTTGTCGGCCCTGCGGTAGTTCATCCTTCCAACGAGGTCTTCATCGGGCACTTCTTCGTACCTGATCCTGCCCAGGCTGTCCTTGTCGACAAGGAAACCGTCCTGGTCGCGAATGGCATTTCTAAACACATTACCCCTGTATGGGTTAAAGTCTGAAAAGTCCTCAAGCGACAGCGGCCTGTAAACATCAAGTACCCATTCGCTTACATTACCTCCCATATTGTAAAGGCCGTAGTCGTTGGGCCAGTAAGATCCAATAGGGGCAGGTATGTCGGCACCGTCGTTGAGGTTGCCGGCAACACCCATATAGTCACCGCGGCCACGCTTGAAGTTTGCCACGAAACTACCATAATATTTCTTTTCGTCGGTACGGGTATAGTTTCCGTTCCAGGGATACCTTCTTCTTTCCACAACCCTTTCATAGAGTGTGTTCCCGATCAGGCCGAGGGCAGCATATTCCCATTCAGCTTCGGTTGGAAGCCTGTAACGGGGAACGATCAGTCCGTCCTGTATGCTTGCATTCCTTTCACCTGTGGAATTCGGGTTCAGGTTACGGAGGGGCTTGTTCACAAGTCCTTCGTATTGCCCTGCCAGGTATGCTTCTGTATTAAAGTTATTCTCGTTCTTCTGATCCGGGTCGGGATCCAGGATGCCTTCTTCGATCAGTATCCATTCATTGACCCTGTCCGTCCTCCAGGAACAGTAATCGTTGGCCTGTAACCAGGTAACACCCACCACCGGGTAATTATGATAAGCAGGGTGCCTCAGGTAAGTTTCGACCAGGGGCTCATTGTATGATAGCCTGTCACGCCATACGAGGGTATCAGGCAGGGCATTGACGTATACCTGAGGATAGTCAGCGCCAAAGATACGCTTGAGCCAGTATAAATACTCGAGATAGTCAAGGTTGCTCACTTCAGTTTCATCCATGTAAAAAGAAGAAATGGTGACCCTGCGGGGGAAGTTGTTCCAGTCGAACATCAGGTCTTCCTGTGTAGAGCCCATGACAAAAGTACCTCCTTCGATAAGTATGAGGCCCGGACCGGGAAATTGTTCCACGCTCTGGGTAACTTCAAACCCACCATTTTCGGGATTGTTGTACTCCCAATTGGTTGTCCTGGAGTATTGCTTCTTACCGAACAAGCTGCAGGACGATAATGATGCCATAAGGACCATCATCATAAAAACCAGGGCTAATCTGCTGTACTTCATGATTTTGTTCTTTCTTTGGTATTGTTTAGTGACTTAATAACTAAAACCTGGGACAATTTATTGCCCTTATGCGCCTTCTTTTTTGATCAGGGCAGGGAAATTGCATTCCCAGTGATACTTCATGTGCACCACCCGTGGTGCTCTTCAGGTTGGAGATGGTTATATCATAACTGTATCCAACCCTCAGGCCTCTCCATTCCAATCCTATCATCGGGACTATGGCGTCAGCATTTTCAAAATTGTGCCTGTACCACGCGCCCGCGATAAAAGGTTTGTAATTTACATACAAACCTACGTTTAATTGATGAAAATTGTTCTGTTGCATGTAAAGAAAATTCGGGGAAATTGCAAAATTTCCAAAGCTTTCATCCTGTATGTTCCTGCCATTCAGGTCAATAAGGGCTCCTCCATGCACTGTATATTTTCTGTATAATTTACTGTCGGAATTGCTGTAAAATGCATTGTTCGGCTCTGTAAGGTGGTGAACCGCAATGCCTCCGTAGATATTTCCCTTATACGAGAACGAGATGCCCGCATCAAAATCCGGGTAGGAAACCCTGGTATTGTCCGGGGGTACCTCTGAAGTCGGGTTGACAACACCCTGGTTCGGATCGATCATATCGCCAAAGATGAGGTTTTCCCACTTCAGGCTTGTCTGGATGTAGCTGCCTTCCAGGGCAAAGTTAATATGCGTCCAGTTCCCGATCTGAAGCCTGTAAGCGTACATCGCACTGATTATATAAGTATTCATCAGGTCGCCGGCATTGTCGCCCAGGAAATACACGCCTACACCACCCCGGATCTTATCAACATATGTGTCGAAAGCTGCACTGTAAGAAACATAGTTGTTGGGCAGAGATGGCCACTGGTTCCTGTAACTCAGGCTGAGCCTCGGGCATACACCGGAACCTGCCAGGGCAGGGTTAAGGTACAACTGGTTTGCATAGAACTGGGAAAAGTGTGGATCGGGTACTGATTGTCCTTTCGTTTGAATGATCATTCCCAGGAATACAAGCAATGTTAGAACGTGAGTTATGCGGGTCATCCTATATCGAAAATCCATCCTGAAAAATAATGCACAATAATACAAACAATTTTTTTCCCAGATCATAATTAATTGGCTGAAGGGCCTTATTTTCGCAATATTATAGTTAAGATAAACGTTTAAAAAGATAATTTGAATATACATACCTGCAAATTTTGGGTCGTTGAATATGTTTTCGAAGGACCCACGATTTAATTCAATTATAACCTCCGGCTTATGCTTACGAGAAGAAATATAATCCTGATCATAGCATCTTTGTTGCTACCTGTCTACTCCCTGGCCGATAGCGGACCGCAGAAAAGAACCCTTCAATGGAATCCCGTACAGAAGATCAGGATCTCAGATACCCGCACCGTGTCGGAATTCTACTTCGACGGAGCAACCTATAACCGTGAAACTGCTGACCTTCCGGTTTACAGTGAGCGCTTTGCCGTAGGTGATCCAAATATCAGGGTCGAAGCTGTATTTACAGAAGAAGTCTGGGAAAACATCAATGAATCATCGATCAGGCAGATCTCCGGTTTTGAGAAGATCGCATCGGACCTTGAAGTAAAAACATTTGTGGCAAAGGAGCGGAAACGGCCGTATGCTGTCATCTCATTTATTCCGTTGCGGAGGAATGCTGCTACCGGCACATACCAGCGGCTGGTGTCCTTTACTTTTCGGCTGAACTATATCGACATGCTCTCGCCTGTATCCGGGAAGACTCAGACTTTCAAGCAGAATTCTGTACTGGCTTCCGGCAACTGGTATAAGGTGGCCGTGCAGTTTACGGGCGTCCATAAGGTTTCGTACGACGAGCTGTCGGCAATGGGCATCGACGTTGACGGGATCGATCCCAGGAACCTGCGAGTTTACGGTAACGGGGGAGGGATGTTGCCTGAGAATACAAGTGCACCCAGACCCGACGACCTGATCGAAAATGCTGTTTTTGTTTCCGGCGAAGCCGATGGCAGCTTCGACCAGGGCGATTACCTGCTTTTTTACGCAGAGTCACCGCACAGCTGGTCCTGGGATGACGACAGTGAGCAATACATTCACCGGGTCAATATTTATTCCAACAACACCTATTATTTCATCACTCCCGACCTGGGGCCGGGTAAACGCATACAGGGAATATCCTCAACCACCCAGCCAGCAACCCACCAGGTGAACCAGTTCACCGACAGGCAATTCATTGAAAAAGAAGACCTTAACATCGTACGCACAGGCCGCGACTGGTTTGAATATCCACCCTATGAAGTTCAAACTTCGGCAGAGTATACCTTCAGCTTTCCCAATATCGACCTGAACTCGGAAATTAAAATGCGTACCCGGGTAGCGGCCAGGTCGAGCACAAGCAGTAATTTCAGGTATTACCTGAATGGAACGAATCTATTAGAGACCGTTGTTGTACAGGCTGTTTCATTATCTACTGACCAATATGCCAGGACTTCAGAATCGGAAAGCACTTTCAGCCCCACCAGTTCAAATGTTGTGATCGAAGCCCGGTACAGCAAACCCTTATCGGCGTCGATGGGGTGGATGGACTATATTGCTTTGAACGCAAGGAGGAACCTGGTTTATAGTGGCGGCCAGATGGCATTCAGGGATCCGGAATCTGCAGGAACAGGAAATATTGCGCAGTATAACATAAGCGGTGCCAGCTCTTCAGTCGTGCTCTGGGATGTGACCGATAAGTTTAACATCAAGCGTATTAATGCAAATTTGAATGGAGCAGCCCTGAGCTTTCGCTTACCTGCCGACAGCATACATGAATTTATCAGCTTTGACGGCAGTTCATATTACAGTGTCAGCTTTGTTGGCAAAGTGCCCAACCAGAATTTGCATGCACTCCAGATCCCCGATATGGTTATCGTGGCCCATAAGCTTTTCCTGAACCAGGCAGCCAGGCTGGCAAACCATCACAAGGAAAATGATGGCCTGGATGTGTTTGTGGTCGACGTAGCCCAGGTATACAATGAATTTTCGTCGGGAGCCCAGGATATTACTGCCATCAGGAATTTCATGAAGATGCTCTATGACCAGGCTGTTCCCGGAGATGAATGCAGGTATCTCATGCTGTTTGGCGACGCTTCCTACGATTATAAGAACAGGATAGATGACAACTCGAATTTCGTACCTACCTGGGAAGATGAACGCTCGATGAACATTATCAGTTCAATAGCAACGGATGATTACTACGGTTTTCTTGATGACGGGGAAAGTGGCAATGGCGGGAGCAACCTTCTCGATATCGGCATAGGCCGCGTGGTTGTCGCAAACCAGGAGGAAGCCGGCCGGATGGTTGACAAGATATTGCATTATGCGTCGAATCAGCCCGAAGTATTTGGGAACTGGCGTAACGTGGTTTGTTTTGTTGCTGATGATGAAGACGGAAACCTTCATGTCAGCCAGGCAGAGAAAATGGCAGTCAGGCTCGATACCGGATATGGAAAACTAAACGTAGATAAAATATACCTGGATGCATACCCCCAGGAAAGCACTTCCGGAGGCCAGCGTGCCCCAGAAGTAAATGAAGCCATCAACAGGCGGATTGCCAGGGGGACTGTTATCATGAATTATACCGGCCATGGCGGTGAAGCCGGTTGGGCCCATGAAAGGATACTTGAGATATCGGATATTAACGGCTGGGAGAATTTCGATAAATTACCCATATTTATTACGGCAACCTGTGAATTCAGCCGCTATGACGACCCTACAAGGATATCGGCCGGGGAATTTGTACTGCTGAACCCCGATGGCGGGGCTGTTTCAATGTTCACAACAGCAAGGGCAACCTACGGTTCCCCCAACTTTGAATTGAATAATGCCATGTACGACCTGATGTTTGAAGAGGTTGACGGAGAATATCCGCGCTTTGGCGACCTGATCACCTATGCCAAGAATAAGAACGGAACCATCAGCGATAACGACAGGAAATTCATCCTACTCGGCGACCCGGCTTTGCGGTTGCCATACCCTACATATGATGTAAACACGATCAGGATCAATGACATTGCCATTTCCAGTATCCCCGATACCCTGAAAGCTCTGCAAAAAGTTACCATTAATGGAAGTGTTGTTGATGAATTCGGACAAACACTGACCGCTTACAACGGCATATTGTATCCAAAGGTTTTTGATAAGCCAACAAGTATTGAAACACTGGTCACCGACCCTGACAGCAAGCCATTTACATTCGATCTTCTTATTGCCGTTCTTTACAATGGGAAGGCAAATGTGAAGAATGGGGAATTCACATTTTCATTCATTGTTCCCAAGGATATTGCCTACAATTACGGTTATGGTAAGATAAGCTACTATGCAAGCAATGATGCGGAAGATGCAAGCGGTTACTATGATAATGTTATCATAGGGGGTTACGACAATAATGTTCCTCCTGATGAGCATGGTCCCGAAATACAACTCTATCTTAACGATGAAAATTTTGCCTTTGGAGGAATAACCGATGAAAACCCGGTCCTGCTTGCCTATGTAAGCGATTCAAGCGGGATCAATACCGTTGGGACGGGCATTGGGCATGATATAGTGACCACTCTCGACAACAACAACAACAAGTCGGTGATCATCAATGATTATTATGAGGCCGATGTTGATAGCTACACAAGCGGAGTGATCCGTTACCCCTTTGCTTCCCTCGAGGAAGGAAGCCATTCACTTAAACTGAAGGTCTGGGATGTTCATAACAACTCCTCAGAGGCCTTTACCGAGTTTGTCGTTGCCACTTCCGCTGAACTGGCCATCGACCACGTACTGAATTATCCCAATCCGTTTACGACGAGCACGGCTTTTTATTTTGATCATAACCAGCCAAATACAATGCTGGAGGTCCAGGTGCAGATCTATACCGTTTCAGGACGATTGATCAAAACCATCGATGAGTTTGTTATAACCGATGGTTACCGGTCAGAACCACTGTACTGGGATGGACTGGACGATTTTGGTGACCGGATCGGAAGAGGCGTTTACATATATAAACTAAGAGTGAGAAGCCAGGATGGATCCATTGCAGAGAAACTGGAAAAACTGGTGATCCTGCGCTAAGGGTAAAAATAAACATTGGTGTTCCTCTTCACAGGCAACCATTGGTTAATAAATATAGTCTTGAAATAAATGTATGCAGGCATACTTATGAAAAAAATATCAATACTCTTTTTTCTATTCATCGCTTTCAGTGCCCTTTCGCAGGAGCGTTACCACCGGTTCGGCATCCAGGATTACCACATGGAAACAAGGGTGATGAATGCTGATATTTCTGCGCACACCCTCGATTTTGAAGGGGCATATCTCGACGATAATTTTGGCTTGCTGCCTGTTTACATACATCGCTTTCCCCTTAAAGAGGGTGAAATGCTTCTTACGGCTGATATCACCGGTGAACATAGCAGCCTCTTCGAACACCCCTGGCTGGGATCACTTCCCGACAGGGATAAGATAGGGTCTCATTTTACCATTCAAACCGATATTGTATACCGTGAAGGCCGGCCTTATGGTGAGGTCATGGTCCTCCCGTTCAGGAAACTGGAGGAAAATACTGTCGAAGTGCTTGATTCCTGCACGATACGAGTTTTTCTTGCTGAAGCGCATGCCGGGGCTAAACATTCTTCTGATTTCGTTGAAAACTCAGTGCTGTCGAGCGGGAAATGGTACAAGATCGCAACGGATGAGAATGGAGTTTACAAAATAGCGTATGACGACCTCCAGGCTATGGGCATCGACCCGGAAAATGTCGACCCCTTGAAAATCCGCATATTCGGCAATGGTAATGGAATGGTCCCGGAGAAAAATGCAGATCCCCGATTGGACGACCTTCAAGAAAACGCGATCTATGTTTCCGGTGAAGAAGACGGGGTGTTCAACGAGGACGACTACATATTGTTCTACGGCCAGTCGCCGATTACCTGGGAATACATCGCATTCAACGGCTATGGCCTTTTCAGGCACCAGGTTAATTTTTATACCGACAAGACCTATTATTTTCTCAATATTAACCAGCAAGACGGGAAAAGGATCCCACTGGTACCAAACCCGGGCCTGGTTCCCAATGTCATCGTTGAGGAGTTCTCTGATTACCGCGTTCACGAGAATGACACCGTTAACATTTTAAAGACCGGAAGGGAATGGTATGGTGAGCGTTTCGGTGATCAGACTTCCTATGATTTTACATTCTCCTTCCCAAACATCGTGGAAGATTATCCTGTTAGCCTCAAAACCAGTGTTGCGGCGCATTCAACTGAGGAGAGTGTGTTTGATTTTTATTACAACGATCAGCATCTTGTGAAGGCAACGATTCAAAAGATAATTATTGGTACTACCGTTTATGCCTGGACTGCAGAACCCGATACAATTGGATTTTATCCCACCCAGGGGGATGATATTACCATCCGGATCGATTATGATAAACCTGTTTCAACATCTCTTGGATGGTTGAACTATATTTCATTAAATGCCAGGAGACACATGGTATTCACCCAGCCTTTCATGTCGTTCCGTGATCACCTGGGATACGGCAACGGGAATGTTGCTAAATACAGGCTTTCGGGAGCTAATGAGCAAATTGTTGTGTGGGATGTAAGCGATCCGATGAATGTAGAAAAACAAGACGGCACGTATTCAGATGGCGTGTATTCTTTCGTGGCGCATGCCGATGAAATCCGCGAATACATAGCATTTGATGGTAGCGGATTCAACAGTGTCGAGTTCATAGAAGAAGTACAAAATCAAAACCTGCATGCTTACGAGCCGGTTGACTACATCATTGTTAGCCATCCCGATTTTATGAACGAAGCTGAGCGAATGCTCAGTTTACATCAGCAACTGGACCAGCTCACCGGATTCATCGTAACTCCGCAGGAGATCTACAATGAATTTTCTTCCGGCAAACAGGATCCAGCCGCGATCAGGGATTTCGTTCGTATGCTTTGGGAAAGGGCAGACAGCACCGAGAAGAATATGTACCTCCTTCTTCTTGGCGATGCTTCATACGATTATAAGGACCGTGTGCCAGGAAATACAAACTTTGTCCCCGCATACCAGTCACGGGAAGCTCTTAAGCTCGGGTATTCCTTTGTTACCGATGATTTTTTTGGTTGCCTGGACCCGGCTGAAGGGGCTAACGGTTATGGCAAATCGGTCGACATCGGTATAGGAAGATTCCCGGTGCATACCAAGCAGCAGGCAGAAGATATGGTGGATAAGGTAGAAACGTATCTCACAATGAAACCCGCTGTTTTGCGACCCTGGCGGAACGATATTTATTTCATCGCGCATGACGGGGATCAGAACCTTCACTTCAACCAGGCTGAAAAGCTACAGGCCATGATAGAAACGGGGCAGCCCGAATACAACAGGTTCAAGATCTACTGTGATGCTTTTCCACTGGTATCTACCACGACCGGCGACCGTTACCCTGAAGTAAATGATGCTATCGACCGCATGATGGCCGATGGTTGCCTTATTGTTAATTATACCGGCCATGGTGGTGAGTCAGGATGGGCTTACCAGAGTATCCTTGATATCCCCATGATCAACTCATGGACCAACTGGGACCGCTTACCCCTGTTCATCACGGCTACCTGCGAATTCAGCCGGTATGATGAGCCGAGTATCATATCTGCGGGTGAGTGGGTATTCCTCAATCCTGATGGTGGCGGCATCGGGCTTCTGACAACTTCCCGGCTGGCCTGGGCAGATCCCAATTTCCGGCTGAACAAGTCCGTATATAATTTCATGTTTGACCGGCCGGATGGAAAAAATTACAAGATAGGTGATGTTGTAAGGCTGGCCAAGACCGAACAGAACAACGGTACCAACATAAAGAACTTCGTATTGCTGGGCGATCCGGCCATGAGGCTGGCCTACCCCGAAAACAGGGTCCTTACCTTAAAAGTTAACAATGAAGAGCCTGTGTTCAACCCCGATACCCTTACATCCATGTCGGAGGTATCGCTGGAAGGCCTTGTGGTGGATTATGAAAAAGACACCCTCGATGATTTCAATGGTGTGGTATTTATCAAACTTTTCGACCACGAACTTACCATGTCGACACTGGGGAACCGCCCGGGATCCATACCGTCAGAATTTAATGGGCAGGGCCAGATCCTTCATGAGGGTATGGCAAGCGTTGTGAACGGAAGGTTCCAGTACCAGTTTTTTATGCCGCAAAATATGGTAAATAGCTACGGGCGAAGCAGGTTCAGCTATTATGCGTATGATACAGTCGATAATAGGGATGCCCATGGTTATTCCCGTGTATGGACCGGCGGCGTGACCCCCGACATACCCACCGACAAGGAAGGCCCGGCAATGAGCCTTTATATGAATAACACCGATTTTGTTTCCGGTGGCCTGACCGACAGCGACCCGGTATTTCTGGCGTATCTCCATGATGAACACGGTATTAACTTTACAGGAAATGGTATCGGAAGGGATATCACACTTACACTGGATGGAAAACCCGAATCAGCGGTTGTATTGAACGACCACTATGATCCGGATATTGACTCCTACCAGTCGGGATGGATAAGCTATCCCCTGAATGACCTGCCTGACGGCAAACATACCCTGACACTGAAGGCCTGGGATATTATGAACAATGTTTCGGAAAAGACCATCGAATTCGTAGTCAGTGTCGATGGACAACTGTCGCTGACACAGGTCATGAACTATCCCAACCCGTTTAGCGATAAAACATACTTTACCTACAAACATAACAAACCCGGTAACAGCTTCGATATTGAAATAAGGATATTCAGCGTTAACGGTCAGTTTGTCGAAGCATTAAGTGCAACATCTTCTGCCTCAGGCTTATCAATACCATCCCTTGAATGGGATGCCACGGATTCAGGCGGAAATAAGATTGGAAGCGGTATTTACATCTACAGGCTGTATGTTACCGATGAACAGGGAACCCGGTTCGTGCAAACATCCAAACTGATATATACCGGAAAACAGTAAACCATTCTCCTCTTAAGTTGTTATCTATCATAATTATAATAAAGTTTTAAAGTATTCGCCAATATAAATGTACGCGTGCAATATAGTTTCCAAATAATCGTTACATTTGCACGTTCAAAAATCACAATATAATTTATGAAACGAAGTAGTCTCTTTTTAATCATTTTCCTGGCCGGGATCATGACGTTACAGGCACAGCTCACTTATGATGAAGTTGGAGGGAAGGACAGGCTGAACACTATCACTACGGCCGTTCCTTTTTTGATGATCGCTCCCGATGCCAGGGGTGGTGGTCTCGGTGATGCAGGTGTTGCTTCGTCGCCTGATGCCAATTCCATGCACTGGAATCCTGCAAAATATGCTTTTGTTGACAAAAAAATGGGTTTCTCCTTATCTTTCAGCCCATGGCTGAGGAAACTCGTAAATGATATTTACCTGGGTTACCTATCAGGGTATTACCAGATCGATGAACGGCAGACGGTTGCCATGAGCCTCCGTTATTTTTCCCTCGGAGAGATCCTCTTTACAGATGAGATCGGGAACCCGCTCAATTATTATTCTCCTTATGAATTTGCCATAGATGCGACTTACGCGAGGAAATTCTCCGACAATTGGTCGGGTGGTGTTGCAGGGAGGTTCATCTATTCAAACCTGACCCAGGGGCAATTTGTGGGAGGAGCCGAATCAAGTGCTGGTATTTCCATTGCAGCCGACGTTTCAGTATACTACCAGAATGATGTTGAACTCGGCGCCATCGACGGGGTTTTTGCATGGGGCCTGAATATTTCCAATATTGGTACAAAGATATCATACAGCCAGACGAATATTGAAAAAGACTTTATCCCTACCAACTTCAGGATAGGGCCTTCGCTGAAGATCAACATCGATGATTATAACAGCATGACCTTCATGCTCGATATTAACAAACTACTGGTACCCACGCCACCGATCTACCTGAGGGATGACTCGACCGGGCAATTCGTAACCGGTCCCGACGGGGAGAAGATCATCGACAAAGGGATGAACCCCGATGTATCTGTCGTACAGGGAATGATACAATCGTGGTATGATGCGCCCAACGGTTTTTCTGAGGAGATGAGGGAATTCAGCTTCGGCGGTGGCATTGAATACTGGTATAATAACCTTTTTGCGATCAGGGGCGGATTCTTTTACGAAGATAAGACCAAGGGAAACCGCAAGTTCTTTACACTCGGCGCCGGGTTGAAGTATAATGTTTTCGGGATCGACTTTGCTTATCTCATCCCGCTTGAGCAGCAGAACCCCCTGGAAAACACCTTGCGTTTCAGCCTGTTGTTCGACTTTGATGCATTCTCAAGTCAGGATTAAACATGAATTTTCGTATTGGCCATGGATTTGATGTGCACAGGCTTGTGCCCGGAAGGACACTGTGGCTTGGAGGAGTAGAGGTTCCCTTCATTATGGGCCTCGCAGGCCATTCAGACGCCGATGTACTCATTCATGCCATCTGTGATTCATTGCTCGGTGCGCTTGCAATGGGTGATATCGGGCAGCATTTTCCCGATTCGGATGAAGAATACAGGGATATCGACAGCAAACTCTTGTTAAAAAAAGTGTATGCCCTGGTTAAAGCAGAAGGATGGAGTGTCGTAAATCTCGATACCACGATGATCGTAGAGGAGCCCAAGGTTTCTTCCCATATTCCTAAAATGCGAAAAGTACTGGCGCGTATCCTTGAAACCGACCTGCAGAATATTTCAATAAAAGCCACTACCTCCGAAACCCTTGGCCCTGAAGGAAGAGGAGAAGGCATCTCGGCCCATGCGGTTGTGCTTTTGAGCCGCTAATCTTCTTTTATGAGTGTAGTTTTTGATGATGGTTTTCCCGGTGCTCCATCACCGCGATAACCAACAATACGTCCATCTTCCAGTCGAAAGTAATAGTCCCCGTCCCAGAAATATGATTTCCATCCTGTCGGAGAAAAGTTTACCCTGAGCACATCGCATCCGAACTCTTCATTGTATCCGGATTCTTCTTTTTCTGCCTTGAACCTGTTGATCTCCATGTCGGCAGGGCTCTCCGTACCGATCGACCAGAATACGATCTCATCTTCATCAGAATTAATGAATCGCTCCATGCCCGGGTTCATAGGGAAAAGCTGGATCCATGGCTCATCATCGTCCAGTTCCTCGAATTCATCGAGTTCCTCATCATCGAGATATCCGGTAATACTGACACCTTCAGGTGTGCGTTTGGCAAGCACATCGGTATGCTCCCCAAACCTGATGTAGTGCCACGACAGGGTTTTAAATTCCGGATCGGTCACCAGCACGTGTTTGTCGGTGGTATCCCCGTCCTGGATACGTGCCACCCTGATCGTATAGTCATTATCTGCCTGCTGGTCGTAATGATAATAAATCAGGTCGTCACCCCTCTCTTCTTCATACATATAACGCTGGGCCTGCAGGTTCAGGCCTAATGATAAAATCATGATGAACGGGGTCATGTACCTGGTTAACAATAAATTCATGCGCTGCTATTTTAATTCAAATGAATCGTAGAATGTATCCAAGGATTTCCTGGGAATGGGTTTATCATATTGAAGTATGGCGAGCTGGTAAAGCCGGTTTTCAGCCAGGATCACTTCATAGGCTGCATGGGTGTCGCCGTTTTTCTCATTGCAGAAGATACCCTTGTATCCACTATGCCATCTTGTTTCTTTTTTCACTTCTTCAATATCAATTCCCCATGAACTTAATGCACCTTCGAGAGCTGCTTCCAGCAAGACATCGTTGTCGGATTCTTCCACCAGATCGTCGGGGTAGTCGATGTAAGCTACCATATAGGCTGCTTCATTTGATTCTTCAAAGAGGTAGCTATGCATTTTTAGTTTGCCAACTGCTGTTTCGACATCCTCAACTGAATAGGTGGGTTCACCGGGAAAAATAATGTAAAAGTTGCCCTGTTCAGACGTAAGTTCATAGTCTTTCTGGGCAATGGAGATAAGGGGCAGCATGGCGATCACCAGGAGGGTGATACCAATACTCAGGAATGCATTTTTGATTTTCATGACCGGTATTTTGTTTACAAAGTTTAAAGATAAAAAATTCTTATTCCCAGAAGCGGTCGAGAAAGTTAATTAAGTAAACCTTAACACTGGCGCGTGTCAGCGAAGTATATAACCAGCGCAGGTATTCCCTGTCGACCATGTCTTCTTTCAGGTAACCCTGGTCGACAAAAACATGTTTCCACTGCCCACCCTGTGTCTTGTGGCAGGTGAGTGCGTAAGCGAACTTTACCTGCAGCGCATTGAAGTACTGGTTCTGGCTGACTTTTGACATACGCATTGAATACGAGGGGATATTCGCATAATCGAGCATGACGTTCTCGAGAAGTCTTTTCTGTTCGTCCTGCGGCAGGGCGGGAGAATCCGCCATGAGCGTATCCAGCATGATCAGGGCATCGATCTCTTTTTCCTCCGGATAATCGATCAGCCTGAAGGTCACGTCGGCAAAACGATGGCCATACAATTGCTTAATGTTCCTGATCCTGAGGATCTCTATCATATCGCCATTGGCAATGAATCCTGCCTCTGATCCCCTGGGCAGCCAGAAATAATTATTCCGCACCACCATGAGGTGATCACCGGCACAGAGCTCATCCTCGTGGTATAATATGCGGTTCCGGATCTCGCGGTTGTAGATGTTGGCTCTTTTGTTCGACCTGCATATCACCACGATATCTTCCTGCCTGGAGGAGGCATAAACATCCTGCAGGAATTCCTGCAATTCATTTCCATCCACGCGAAAAACATCGTCGTAACCTGCATTGTGGAAGAAAGGCATATCCATCCTGTTGTCACTTATCTTTTCCCGCAGTTCTGTTGCATTGGCCAGGATGCCAGATTCCCTGCTTTGCCTAACGACCTCCCGGAGTTCGTAGCTGATAATACGCAGGTTAAAATTGTTTTTCAGGTAATCGGGATGCAGTGCGGGGCTAAGGTCGATACCCACGGGTGGAAGCTGGGCTGTATCACCGATCATCAGGAGCCTGCAGTTTTCTCCACTATAAACATATTCCATCAAGTCCTGCAGTAATCTTTTTCCGCTGAAAATACCGCCATCCGATGCTGAAGTGTCAGGGATCATGGAAGCTTCGTCAACAATGAAGAGCGTATTCTTGTGCTTGTTTTCCGTTAGAACGAAACGAATGCGGCCATCGGAAGCAATGCTCTGCATATAGAGTTTTCGATGGATCGTATAGGCTCTGCGACCGGAATAGGATGAGATCACTTTGGCTGCCCGTCCGGTGGGTGCGAGCAATACTGATCGCATGCGCAAATGTTTCAGCATGTTTACCAGGGAACTGATGAGCGATGTTTTACCGGTACCGGCATAACCTTTAAGCAAAAACATGGAATCATTCCCTTTTCGGGTGATGTATTCAGAGATATGGCCGATGGCTTCCGACTGGCCATGGGTGGGAGGGTAGGGGAATGCTTCCTGCCACTGTTTTGCGAATGTTCCGGGGTCGGTCATATTAATGTATCAGAATGGGTAGCCTATCCCAAAATTCCAGAACCATATGCCTTTTGAAGCAACCCAGGTAGCGCCGGAAGGCATGGCCGGGTCGCGCAGGCGCCATGCAAAATCTACCCTGAAGATGAAGAATTTGAAGTCGAGCCGAAAACCCAGGCCGGCATCCAGGGCTATTTGTGAATAAAATTTATCGAATCTGAAATCAGCCTCCGGGTAGTTATCGTTGGCGTTCAGCAGCCATACGTTACCGGCATCAGCAAAAATGGCCCCTTTCAGGAAATCGTAAATGGGGAAACGGTATTCCATATTGGCCTCCAGGATGATATCCCCCATCTGGTCGACATTGATGCCCGGGTTGGAAAATGCCCCGGGACCAAGCCCGCGGTAGATCCAGGCACGCATGCTGTTGGCACCGCCAAGATAAAAACCCTTTTCAAAGGGAAGCGCGTCCGAGTTACCATAGGGCACCCCTATCCCGGAAAGCAGGCGGAACACGACCTGGTTTTCACGATCAATCAGCCAGTAATAACGTAAATCGGTCTCAAGCCTGACATACTGGGAATACCTGATACCGGCAATGGTGTAATATCCGGCCGTGTCCTTCTTGTTGTCGAGCATATTGTTAAACCCGTAAAAAATGTTGCCCGAAGTCTCAATATCCCCCCGGAAATAGATAAAGTCCCTGATCTTTTTCAGGTCCTGGTTATTGAATATAAAACTGTATTGCAATGCTGTAATGAGGTGATCCGTATACTGGTTCTTCAGCCTGGTATCGTTAATATCCTCCAGTTCCTGTGTAAATTCAGGAGTGGTGTACATTTTGATGGAGCTGATGTTGAAAGGCTGTAAGATATGTTTCTTTTTTTCACTCTCATCCCATTCGTAGCCAAAAGTAAAGTTGAGGGTATACCGGTCGTAAGTGGGCCTCCTCCTGAAGTTAAAACCTGCACTTACGGTGGTAATGGGCCTGAAATATTTTGGGAAACGTTCGAGTTTTACCGGTATCAGGAAGCGCGGGAAATTGATCTGGGCTTCAACACCCCATTCAAAAGTGTTGAAAAAGAGAAATGTTTGCTGGTCCTCCGCTTCACCTGTATTGGACCGCTGGGCTTCCATTGCTCCCCTGACCTTGAACTGGAAAGTTTCCCCTCTCCTGAAAATATTGCGGTTGCGATACGTAATATTCCCTCCTATCCCAAGGTCTCCTCCTGAATTCGTCCCTTCAGCTTCTATGCTGTATTGATGAACGGGAGCCCGCTGCAACAGCACTTTACATTTTAATTTCCTGAATTCGCCGGTATCAACCGTAATAAACTCCCGAGCCTGTTCGAAGTTAATATTTGCATATTTATAAATACCCAGGTAACCGAATCGTTTATATGTCTCCTGCACATCTTTCAGGCTGTAGGGCTCATTGTCTTCTATGAGAATATTTTGTGCCAGTACCTTGGGGTTGATGCGTAGTTTATTCCTGTACAGTACATAGTAGTAGTTGGCAGGATAACTTTTCTTGATCTGGTGGATCTCCTGGACGATTGTATCATGCGTCATGCTATGGATCTCGGGTACGGAGGGATCATAGTTCGGGTAGATCACAACTTTGTCGATCATATACCGCTGATGCCTTTCTTCAATAAAATTACCCGCTGAATCGGGATCAGGTATGGTAATGTTCTTAACCTTGAAGTAAATCTCCATCTGTTTGTCTCCCAACATGCTATCTACTTCAAAATAGATATAGTCTTTTACAAAACCGTAATAACCGTTATTGTTCAGGAAGCTGGTCACCCGCTCCCTTTCCTCGTCGAGTTTGTAAACGTTATAGACTTTTCTCGCTTTTATCAGGGAGTTATCCCTGGTCTTGTCTATCCAGGTTGATAATTCAGGATCACCGATCTCATATTTAATATCTTTTATGGTATAGGGATCGGCAGGAGTTATAGTATAAATGATATGGGCTTTTTGCGATCGCTCTTTGTATTTGACGGAATAATCCACCTCAGAATAAAAGTACCCTACGTTACCAAGATACTTTTCCATTTCCCGGCATGTTTCAGCCGTCATCATTGTGTCGAGGATCACAGGTCGTTCACCGACGGTATTTTCAAGCCAGTTACGGTATTTGGTCCTTTTCTTCCCTTTCTGGGAGCGGTTATATGCCCATAGCTTAAAACGAACAACACCCATGAATTTCCTGTTGGGCCTTTGTTTGATAAGGCCGTGCAGGTCGGAGGTTGTGATACCGGGATTACCTTCCTTAAAATCGATCTTGTTTTGCGTCAGCAGGTATTGATTTTCCTTAAGATGCTTTGTATTACTGCAGGATGCCAGGAACAGCATCAGCAATACAATAGCGGGAAATAAATAAAACTGTTTAGTTTTCAAGATCAGGCCTCAGTTATAAAATACAAATTTAATGCATTTTTTGTGCCAATTATCGTTGCAGGTTAAGCATCTGGAACATCATGATAACATTCACCCGGGGTTCAAAACCATTCAGGTCTCCCACCTGGAAATCATTCAGGTTCACAGGGGCCATAGCCCTTACATCATGGAGCTTCATCTGTGTGTTTTTAATATAGGCGATATTGAAATCAAAAAGGGCAGTAACCGTAAACTGTTTAATGCTGAGATCCAGTTCGACCTTATAGTTTTGCTGCTCGTTCGCATTGTAGAGGATGTCATTCAAAGGGAGGAATCCCCTGATCTTCAGGGCGTCCTGTTCAGGGTCTGCAGATTCTCCCCGTCCTTTATTCAAAAGATCCAGTTCCACAAGGTTTACAACGCCATTCAGTTCCCCGGTTTCGTAATTGATAGTAAGCCCGAACACTTTGGTCTTTTTTTCTACCGGCTCGTTGTTCTGAACCCCGTTCATCTGGAATGTTTGATCTTTCACCTGTACCATTTTGGTAACCTGGCCGGAAGTGCCGGAAACGGCCATTGTCATTAAGATGAATATTATTTTTTTCATTTCTGATGCATTAAGGATAATTACAAATATAAGGTAAAAACTCCCGCCGAGGCAATGGCGCTATTGCCTGATGATCATAACCGTTCCGTCGGCATCCGGGACCGGGATGAGGGGTTCTGCTATGTTTTTAACAAAATCGTCGACTGTTTTCAGCAATTCCGGCCAGTCAGTGTTGTAATCGTGTATGAGGATGCACCCTCCTTTTTGCAGGCGTGGATAAAAGAATTCGAGTCCGGCTTTTGTGGGCCTGGCCAGGTCGGCATCCATGCTTACGAAAGCAAAGCGTGTTTCTTCCATTCCTGCTGTCGTTCCGGGAAAATATCCTTTATGGAAAACGATGTTCTTGCTGAATCCCAGCAATCCCTGCACCTTTTCTTCGGAGGTGTCGGCAAAATGCCTGCTGGTGTATCCTGAGGCTTTGCCGGTTTCATATTCCAGGTCCCCTGCCGGGAAGCCGTCGAAAGTATCGAATAAATGCAGTTTTCTTTGTGGAGCACACAGGCGGATGACCTTTGCCGTTTCGCCTTTGTATACACCCAGCTCCGCAAAGTCACCTTCAATATTTTCTTTATGAATACGTCTGATCTGCATCCAGATGTTGTAGAAGCGGATACGGTCATTGTATTTTTTTTCTGCCTTCAAAAGTGCTGCCGGAACCTCACCAGCCTTCACGGCTTGTTGCCAGGCTTTGGGTTTTTGCACTTTTGAGGTGAAATTGGAAACGAAGAATCTAAAGAGCAGGATCGCTACTCCAATAAGTAATATTAGCTCGATTAGTTTAAATATATCTTCAAGATTCATGGATGTAAAAATAATTAATTATGTCAGCCATGCAGCGTATTTTGTCAGGTTCCTCCCCCCGTTTTCCCGGGGCTCGGAATGACAAGCGGGTTTTATAAGCTTTAGGAAATAATTATTTGAATGTTTTGGGTGTGACATTTTCTGGTATCGGGTATTAATAGGTAAAAAGAATAATATGCCGCACTATCAGAAATTTTATGTGTATTTGATGACGAACCGGAACAGAACTGTGTTATACCTTGGTTTTACAAGCAATTTAAAGAATCGGGTTAAGGAGCATGAAAATGGCCTTAGGGAGGGGTTTAGCAAACGCTATCGGTGTTACTATCTAATATATTTTGAGCGTTATAAATATGTATACAACGCTATTAAGCGGGAAAAGGAGATCAAAAAATGGCGTCGAGAGAAAAAGCTTGCTCTTATTGATACTTCAAATCCTCAGTGGTTATTCTTAAATGATATTATCCAAGATCTGTAAAAGTCGATTGTCATTCCGAGGAGCCCTGAAAGGGCAACGAGGAACCTAAGCACTAATCCTTGCTAGGTTCCGTATAGTAACCACTCCGATCAAGTAAATGATCCAGATTCGCAACCCCATAAACCACAATAGCAGTTACAATAGCCGTATGCTCCTGGTATTCAGGAATGCTTTTGTTGTAAAGGTCGCGTTCGGTATGCCAAATTTCGTAATAGTCAAAATTATAGCCTTTGGGATCGCCTGTGCTGAAGGTGATGGTCGGCACGCCTTCCACCGCGAAGGGTCCGCTGTCGGTACCCCATGCTTTTTCAGGCCGTTCCCTTGGTGCGCGTTCGCTTATTACAAAGGGGAAATCAGGGTTGATATCATTGATGGGGGCACAGATCATCTCAAAGTCTTCCCGCATAGCTTCCGGCACGCTGATGCCGGTGGGTACGGTTGGCCCGCCATCGCGGTTAAACATATTCGAAATCTTATCAAGCTCATCCGTGTGTCGGTCCACCCAGCTATGTGACCCCAGCAGGCCAAATTCTTCCCCGGCCCACATGATCACGAGTATGGTACGTTTGGGTTTGCCCCCTGCTTCCATGATCAGCCTGGCCGCCTCCATGGCCGGGGTGCATCCCGATCCGTCATCCACACCCCCGGTAGCTACATCGTATGCATCCAGGTGTCCGCCCATGATGACATATTCATCCGGGTATTCCGTTCCGGGGATCACACCGATCACGTTGTGGTAGGGGATGGGGCCCAGCCTGAAATGATTCCTGATGTCGAACTCCAGCAGGAAATACCTGCGCTCTTCGGCCATCTGTTTGATGGTCCTGTACTGGTGCTCGTCAAGCCTGATATCGGGAACCGATGGCAGGGTCTCAAAGGTCATGTTCATCACGTTTTTCCTGTCGTACATCACACGAATTGGGGTTTTGCTCGACTGTATGATACCCAGTATGCCGGCATCCACCATTTCCCTGTAAAACAGTGCGGGCTCTTCGATATAAGGGATCTCTTCTTTCTGAGGCTTGTCGGTGCCCCTGTTTTGCCAGTTCTCACGCCTGATCTGCCTGTTCTGCTCAGCGATGTTTTCGTTTTCCGCTTTTATGGAATCGCGTTTGGCATCGGCTTCGGCCGAGAAGTCGATGGGAAAACCGTTATTGGTGCCTTCTATCAGCACCCAGGCTCCGTTCAGGGCTCCTTTCATGCGGTCGAATTCCGCCTGGTTCCGGGGTTCAATAAGCACATGACCACGCTGCACGCCTTTGGAGCCTGCAGTATAGGAGGGTGTGGCAAAGTGCAGGTGCATGCCCTCTTCACCCAGCAGCCGGCCAAACCAGGGCCCACGGTTAAAGCCTACGGGCATCTCGCCCACCTCATCCATGATCACCTCCATGCCCCATTCTTCGAACTTGCCTGCGGCCCAACGGGCTGCATTGTCATAGGCATCGGAACCGATCAGCCTGCCGCCGAAACGATTGCACAAAATGTCGAGATGGTCCATCACCCGGTTGTCGGTAGTGCCGATCCCGATGATCTTCTCCACCACAGGATCGGTTTGCGCGATAGTTACCGGCACAAGGAACAAACATGCCGTGCATGCTATCAGGATTGCTTTTTTGATCATGTTTAGTATTTTAGAATAAGATATTTGGTTTAGTAACCTAATTCAGAATTGAGATTTTCAGTGTTGTGGTTTCCTTGCCTGCGGCAATCCTGCAAAAGTATAAACCGGAAGGCAATCTCCTGCCATTTTCTGCAGTCCCGTTCCATTCGGCCTGGTGAATGCCTTTATTCCTGAACGAATCATCAAGTCTGTTCACCATCCGGCCCTGGATATCATAAATGCTGATCGTGACATGCATATTATCGGGAAGGCTGTAGTTGATCTTGGCCGGGATCCCGTTTCCGGCCTGAATGGGATTGGGGTAACAGATGGCTGCAATGCTGCCGTCAACAATATATTCCGCTCCGGTACCTGTTGCTGTATTCAGTCCTCCGGAATAGCAGTAGATCTCTCCGTTACGTCCACCGGCAACCATTTCCATCGACAGGTCGCCGACTATATCGGGTATGGCCCCTATGGCATCCAGGGGGCTGTAAAACGGGATCGAAAGGAGTTCGTCCCCGTTTGCCCCATCCATGAAATAGCAGTAGTTATTGCTGAAAAGGGTGCCGATAATAACATCGTTCAGGCTGTCGCCGCTAACATCTCCTATCCTGTCGACCACCCATGCTTTGTCGGCAAGGCCCCAGAACCATAGCGTGGACAGATCCAGGCCGCTTAAAACAACCCCGTTCGTTCCGCTATACGCCAGCAGGACATCATCATATCCGTCGCCATTTACATCGTCGAGTTTTTCGAACCGAAGGATTATTTCATTTCCGACAGTTGTGGAATGGACCTGGCTGCCATCTTCCGGGTCGATGATATAGACATGCCCGCCGAAGTCGCCGGCAATGATCTCTTCCACACCTTTTCCATTCACGTCGTCGAGCACTTCAAGCGCCCAGACCGAAAGTGTAGGAGTGGTGAAGGTCCAGAGGATGGCTCCGTTCGATCCGTCAATGCCAAATACTTTTCCCTGTGTTTCACCCGCATCGGATCCTCCACCAATGGCATCCGGTGTGCCGTCGCCGGTAAAATCTTTCACGCCGACACAGGAAAACATCGGTCCTCCGGTCGGGCATTCCCAGATCGGGTCACCGGTCAGTCCATCCAGGCAATAGACCCTGTTGGGCCCGGTGCCGGCAGCATCATTACCTGCTGATGCCAGCACGTCAATGTTTCCGTCATCATTATAATCAAAGCTTGCATTCACCTGGTATACCCATCCGCCATCGCCATAGCTGGTGGTGTGCACCCAGATGAGTTCTCCCGTTTTGCCATTGAAGACACGAATAGCGCGATCGCCTCCTGTTGTGCCAATGATCACCTCATCTTCGCCATCATTATTGATGTCGGCAATGTCAAGGCTTGTCTGCCCCTGCACAGATCCGCTGTACACAAAATGTTCCCACATCACATCGCCGATACCGTGGGCATTGCCATTGAAGCAGCGTACGAAATTGTCTTCACTGCAAACGATCACATCAGCTACACTATCGTAGGTAATGTCGTTAATGGCCTCAATGGCCCTGATGTTTGCAAATATGTCGGCATCAATGGTATAATGCCAGAGTTCTTCACCCATGTCCCATCCTGTTTTCAGTCCCATTCCGGTCAGGTCAGCTACCAATTCCGTATTCGCAGGGTCGTTGGTGCCCATGCTCACTGTACCTTCATATAGGAAGGGGGAAGCCGGATTGAACCACAGTCCGATCATGGCTGTGTCAAGGGTCCCGATCTCAATGGTGGCCGGGTCATCCTGGAAGTAATAATACTCTGGCAGGTCTGCGCTGATGTTGCTGATCTCCAGGGGTTCATCTCCCACATTCCTGACCATGAAATACCATCGTGTATGTGCACCTACACGGACGTCGCCGAAGTCATGTTCGGTTGCATACGTTTGTGCACTTGGGCCGTCATTCACTCCGTGACCATAAAGTTCTACATCGACAGAGGGCGTTACCGGGTCATCCGATACGACTTCGATGGTGACATCCAGCGGAATGGGCTGAACCGGTATGTAATAAAGGGGGACGCTAACAGAATTTCCCGGATTAACCAGTGCAGGTGTACTGAATGGCGTTGAGACCGGCTCTCCTGAAGGGATCAGAATATCGGTGACAGTAAGGGGTGCAGTACCTGTATTGGAAACACTCATATTCCATACCGGGTTGCCTCCGATGGTCACCACGCCATAGTCATGCTCGGTTTGCGGCACATCGATCTCCGGTGTCCCGGCACCACCGAGGTCCACTTTATATAATGTGCTCGGTGACGTAGAAATCTGCCCGTCGCAATACCATAAATAGTTGCCGTCGTAAACTATTCCGGAGGGTTTAATATTATCGGCCGGATGGCTCTCCAGGATCGTGCCGCTCATATCGATCTTGTACAGCATGTCGTCGTAGTAGTCAGCAACCCACAGATCGCCGTTTTCCAGACAAATATCCCAGGGTTGCTCACCGGGTGACTGGAATTGGGTTAAGATGGTTCCGCTGCTGTTGATCTTGTATATCGTTCCCGGGTCGGGATAATAGGTACATACCCAGAAATCGCCATTATCGTATGCAATGCCCGACATATAGTGGTCGGGAAGGGTAATGGTGGATATGATATTCCCGTTCAGGTCGAGTTTTGTTGCCAGGGCAGGATCGTTACTGCTTGCCGGCTGGTCGATGATCCAGATATACTGCCCGTCCCATGTAGCCCCATACGAATCGTCAATAGCAGGGTTGGAAAACTGCAGGTTCGTCGCGCCGGAGGCGGTGTTGAAATTATAGACCTTATCACCGTTTGTGCCGTAAATACCATAATAAATGGTTGAACTCCCATCCCAGGCCAGCCCGGAGGCTTTACCGTAAATAGGATAGGATGCCACAATCGACCAGTCTTTGGAATCCTGTGCAAATTGT
>JAZBOU010000007.1:0-28024 GCA_036351275.1 Bacteroidales bacterium | reverse complement strand
GCGGCGTCGATGCGGTAGATCTTGATATCCTTCCTTTCAGGGTGCCTGCTGATGCCGTTACCGTCGTAAATGAGCAAACCGCCCGGTTTCACTGCCGATTCAAACTTATCCATCGACTGCTGGTTCAGGATAATGGCTGTATCATACTCGGTGAGGATAGGGGAGCTTATGCGTTCATCGCTGAGGATGACCGTGACGTTTGCTGTACCACCCCTCATTTCAGGTCCGTATGATGGCATCCAGCTGACCTCCTGGTCCTGCATAATGCCCGAATAAGCAAGGATCTTACCCATGGAAAGGACGCCCTGTCCTCCAAAACCGGCTATAATGATTTCTTCTGTCATGATATGCTGTTTTACTTATTTACCATTTCAAAATCTACTTTGATATCGCCAAGCGGGAAGAAGGGGAACATGTTATCTTCCATCCATTTGTTTGCCTGTACCGGGGTCATCTTCCATCCGCTATTACAGTTTGAAACGATCTCGATGAAATTCACACCTTCTTTGTAATTCAATTGGTTCTCAAAGGCTTTTTTGACGGCTCTTTTTGTTTTCCTGGCGTTGCCGGGTGTGTGTACCGCCTGGCGGGTAACAAACCTTACTCCGGGGAGCTCAGCAACGAGTTCAGTGATCTTTAATGGATTTCCCATGATATGGATATCACGGCCGTATGGAGATGTTGATGACTTCATTCCGGGAAGGGTTGTCGGAGCCATCTGTCCCCCGGTCATTCCGTATATTCCGTTATTTATGAATATGATCACGATGTTCTCGCCACGGTTGCAGGCATGGATGGTCTCAGCCGTACCGATGGCTGCAAGGTCGCCGTCGCCCTGGTAGGTAAATACCACCTTATTGGGCCAGCAACGCTTGATGCCGGTAGCCAGTGCCGGAGCCCGGCCATGAGCAGCCTGTTGCATATCAACATTCATGAAGTCATATGCCAGTACAGAACACCCTACCGGTGCAATGCCGATAGTATCTTCAGCCACACCCAGCTCTTCAATCACCTCCATGGTGATGCGATGGGCAGTCCCATGCCCGCAACCCGGGCAATAGCTGAGGATGTTGTCGGTCATCAGAGGGGTCTTTTTATAGACCAGGTTCTCTTCGTTGATGATTTCTGATAATATTTCGTCTTTCATGCCTTTAGCCTCCTATGATTTTATCTTCAAGTGCCTGAAGCGCTTCTGCCGGTGAATGGATGATGCCGCCCATACGGCCGAAATGTTCAACTTTTTTCTCGCATCCTACTGCCAGCTTTATGTCTTCGATCATCTGACCGGCATTGAGTTCAAGCGAAAGGATGCCTTTTACCTTTGGCGCTAGTCTCTGAATAGCCTCGGTAGGGAAGGGGAAGAGCGTGATTGGCCTGAGGAGGCCTGCTTTGATACCCTTTTCACGTCCAAGCTTTATCGCTTTCTGTGCAATACGTGCACTGGATCCATAAGCCACGAAAAGGTACTCAGCATCATCGCACATAAACTCCTCAAATTCTACTTCATTCTTCCTTATTTCATCGTATTTTTTTTGCAGGTGGATGTTATGTTGCTCCTGCCTGCCGGAGTCAAGGTCGAGAGAAGTGATGATATTACGTTCACGACTGGCAGGTTTCCCTGTTGTTGCCCATGGCCATTTCTCAATGATCTCTTCATCGGTCCACCTGGGAGTATGTTCCGGCATGACCACCTTTTCCATCATTTGCCCGATAAGGCCGTCGCTGAGGATCATTACCGGTGTACGGTATTTGAATGCGAGTTCAAAGCCTTTCGCGACAAAGTCGGCCATTTCCTGTACTGATGCCGGAGCCAGCACGATCATATGGTAATCCCCGTGTCCGCCACCTTTCACTGCCTGGAAGTAATCAGCCTGTGAAGGCTGGATGGTTCCCAGTCCGGGTCCGCCGCGCACCACGTTCAGGATCACGCAGGGCAGCTCTGCACCTGCCATATAAGAAATTCCTTCCTGCTTGAGGCTGATACCGGGGCTCGAGGATGAGGTCATCACCTTCTTTCCGGATCCTGCAGCACCATATACCATGTTGATGGCGGCCACTTCGCTTTCAGCCTGGAGGACTACCATTCCGGTTGTTTCATATGGTTTCTCTGCCATGAGGTATTCGATCACCTCCGACTGAGGGGTAATGGGGTAACCGAAATAGGCATCAACGCCGGCACGGATGGCCGCTTCGCCTATCGCCTCATTGCCTTTCATTAGCTTTAATTCGCCCATTCTATTGTGTTTTTGAATGTGTTATGATTCCATTTTTTTACGGTATACCGTGATCACGCCATCAGGGCATACTACGGCGCAGTTAGCACAACCCACGCAATTTTCGGGATTGAGCATGTACGCATATTTATAACCTTTGATATTTACTTCGTTGGCGATACCGATCACATCATGCGGACAGGCGCCAACACAAACCTCACAACCCTTGCAGCGATCAACATCTACAACAATTGCCCCTTTGAATTTTGCCATTTTTTTGCGTTTGTTAGCTTAGAAATATCTGCTTAAATAGAGTGCTTCAAATGTACAATTTTTCACTGTATCGAAACCGTTTTCAATATAAAATTGCTACATGCTCAAGGTTATTTATACCGTATTTAAATAGATGTAGGTTGCCAGGTACCGGGTTCCGGGGGCAGGGAAGTATGCAATTTGAACTTTGAAATCTGAAATAATTCAAAACCCAAAACTCAACACTCAAAACTACGAAAGGGGATGATCTGCACGAAACTGCTCCAGCCGCTTCTCCAGGTCGGGGAATTGTTCCCTTTTAACGAGGCTTACGCAGGCACGGATGCCTTCAAGCCTTGTGCTTCCGGTGATGGCCAGGGAGATGGCGCTGATGCCGTAATAAACGAGTTCATTCAGTAATTCTTCACCGGTAAATCCGGGATAGGCAAAGGTGAAATAGAACCCGTCGGCGATGGGCTTGTCCTCGTCTTTGTCATACACAATGGTAAATCCATTTTTGAGAAATATCTTCTTCATGATGGCAGCCTTTTCGCCATATTCCTTTACCACCTCAACAAAGTTATACTCACCGTCGTTCACGGCTTTCAGGATGGCTGCGAGGCCGTACTGGGGGGTGTGGGCCGTACCTGAACTCAAGGCATACATCGAGCCGAAGATCATGGCATAACCGAACTGGTCGGAAACATAATAACGCAACAGGTCAGGGAAACGGCTATCAAACAACTTATCTGAAATAACCATCATGCCGATTCGCTGGCCGGCATAGCTGAAAGCTTTTGAGCTGCTGATAAGCAAGAGAAAATTATCTGTGTATTTTGCCACCGTGGGTTGATAAGGCGGTTCGCCGGGTTTTGAAAAATCCTGCCGGAAATCCATGCCGATATAAGCCAGGTCTTCGAGCACGATCACATCGTATTTTTCAGCCAGCTCGGCGATGATCCTCAATTCTTTATCTGTAAAGCAAATCCAGGAAGGATTGTTGGGGTTGCTGTATAGCATACAGGATATGTTCCCTTTTGCCAGAACGGATTCAAGCTTATCATAGAGCTTCTCACCACGGTAATCATATACATCAAATGATTCAAATTCAATGCCCAGCACCCTGTGTTGTTGCTTGTGTACCGGAAACCCGGGATCAAGGAACAGGGTCTTATTTTTTTCCTTACGGATACGGTTAAGGGTCATAAATGCTGCAAACCCGCCCTGCATCGAACCTACCGTGGGAACACAGGACTCTTCATTTACATCAACATCCAGGAAAAGCTTCACAAAGCGGGATATCTCTTTTTTCAGGGGGGCAATGCCAAAAATATCAGGATAAATGGCAGGAATTCCCTTTCGAAGAGCTTCAATCTCTGCTTCGATACCTATTTGTGTAGGGGGAAGTCCGGGGATACCCATCTCCATTCGGATGTACTTTTCCCCTGTAGCGGCTTCGATCTGGTCGATCAGCTTTTTGATATCCCTGATGGATGCTTTCCCAACGCTGCTGATCGGGCTTTCGTTGATCTTCTGCGTTACAATTTGATAGTCAATTGGTGTGTTCTTCTTCATCTCTTTTCGGGTTGTGTGACCAAATATAGTGTTTTTTAGAAAAAGTAAAAGGCTGCTGCAAGACAACGCAGGTTGCCAACTTCTTTTGCATGTTGTACCCTGCCATCCGGCTCAATATCGCCGTAGGCAGCAACGGTATATTCAAATTCCAGCCCGAGCATTACCCTGCCGGAATACCATTGTATCCTTGGTGAAACACGATACAGGTAATCTATATCCTGTCCAAGGCCATAATAAGCTCCAGCTCCCGACGCTTCTGCTTCATATCCGAGGTTGGCTGCATATCCGCCCAGCAGGCCAAATTTTATCCGCTTGCCTTTGGTCGACAGGTCGGCCCAGGCAGAAAACTGCGAGCTTGGAGAGTAGCCGATATTGTGAACAACGGAATCAATGCTGCTTTCAATGTATCCGCCCAGCATGATAAACTCGGTCAGGTTTTGCCCCCAGACCGCCTGCATTTTTAGCAGCAGGATCGGGAAATCGAGCTTTGCAAAGGCGGTGAATGCCCAGGAACCCACCTTTTCGTCGGTTTTATAATCCCCGTCGGGAAACTCCACTGAAAGCCGTGGTTGTATCATTTTATAATCCATTCCTGCGCCTATGATATGATCACCGGGTTTCCACTGCAGCTGGAAATCAAGGTCGGGCAGTACAGCATTGCGCAGGTATTTTGGAGTTCTGCCATCCGGCCCTGCACTTGCATAATCGCGCTGCGAAGCGATGACCCCGATCAGGTGCATGTTCCCGATCTTGTACGTTGCCCTGACCTGCGGGTGCCTGGCGAAAGGGTGGAAGGGTGCTCCCAGGTTCAGTCCGATGGTTTTCGGACCAACTTCCGGAACATACAGGGGATGCCAGTACTGTCCAACGAGCAGCATGAAGCGTTTCCAACTGAGCTGAACCCAGGCTTCCCTGAGCCTCAGGCCGTTATTATCGGCATTGGAAGATCCGGTAAAATCGGTCTCGATCACACCCATTGTTTGCGCTCCCAGTGCATCCGGCCCCGAAATGGTTCCCCTTAAGCGTGTGGTCATGGCAGCCTGGCTGAACTGTGCTCTTGCATTGATGTCGTTCCCATCCCTGTCGTAATCAGGTTTCTTCGGGAACAGGCTCACCATCCCGGCCCGGGCCTCCACGATCTGACGGGTATCAAAGAACACCTGTGCATTTACGAAACCCGAAAAGTGGATGCCCCAATCGCTTTTCTGCGCCAGGGATCTGTTTCCCTGTATCAGTATAAAAACAAGAATGAATATGTATACAGACCTATGCACCTTGGATCTTGTTCGGGAGAATTAAACTTACAATGGGATTAATTATAAGAGAGGTGATCATGCCAATAGTACCCGCCGAAGGCGATGGCATTCCTGCAGCATACAGTGCCAGGCACACACTCAGCCCGATGACACCCGAGCTGATCGCACCTGCTTTCCCGGCTTTCTTCCATAAGATCCCCCAGATAAATGGCCCCAGGAAAAAGGAACCAAGCGCACCCCATGATATACCCAGTATGGCAACAATGGTGTCGAGGTCGAGCCAGGCCAGCATGACCGAAAGGAAGACAAAAAACGCAGACCCGAACCGCATGAGGCGGGTCAGCTTCTGGTCTGATGCGTTTTTATTCACGAAACCATGGTAAAAGTCTTTTGTCATGGATGAACTTGAGATCAGTACCAGGGCAGCCAGTGTCGACATGGAAGCTGACAGGATCAGCAGCAAGATGATCACCGACAGCGACTCCGGGATCACCTTGGCCAGGAGTTCTGGCATCAGCCTGTCGTAAATAGGGGTGCCTGCACTGAACACATGGCTGAATTCCGGGTCTGCAGGTGATAAAAATATTCTTGTCGTCGATCCGATATAATATGCTACACCGCCTATCAACAGAGCAAAGAAAGTGGATGCGATCATCCCGGTGCGGATCGATCGCCTGTCGCGGATAGCGTAAAACTTCTGAACTAATTGTGGCATGGCAAAGGGGGCCACACTGGTCAGGAAGATCAGTGAAAATAGCGGCCACCATCCCGGTGGGCCAACAGCAGCCGCCAGTTTGGGTTCGATCGCCTTCAGGGTATTGGTGATCATGGCCATTCCGCCACCTTCGTGAATCGTGGAGAAATAGAGTATGATCACCCCGGCGGTCATAATGATACCGAATATCATATCGATCATGGCCATGGATTTATACCCGCCAAGCACGATATAAGATGCCGTGAATATTCCTATAAACAACAGGGCATGCCAGTACTCCAGGTTAAAGTTGGATGTAAACAGGTATGATAACCCCATAAAAACGGCGGCAGAGTATGGGATCATGAAAATGAAGATCACCAGTGCCCCGCCAAATTTCAGGAAAGGGCTCTCGTAGCGTTTTTCCAGGTATTCGCACATGGTGCTCACTCCGAAGTCGACACTGATCCGCTTTATCTTCCAGCCAAATACACCCCATACCAGCAATACTCCCACAAGGGCGTTGAACAGAGCGATCCATAAGCCTGAATAGCCAAAGTTCCATCCTATTTTTCCGGCGAAGCCGATAAACAGCACAGCACTGAAATACGCTGTTCCGTAAGAAAAGGCAGTCATCCAGGGCCCGACCTTCCCTCCGCCGAGGAAAAAGTCGTTGAACGAGCGGGTCTTTCTCAACCCTATGATGCCCACGGTGATGATCATGGCGGCATAAAGGGCGATCACAATAATCTTTACGATCATAAGGGCTTATGATTTTTTGATGTTGATCCTGGCATCGACAGCCATAATGTTTTCTTTATTCCCAATGAGTGGATTAAGATCCATTTCATAGATCTCGGGAGCGGTGATCAAAAGGGCGGATATGCGGGTGATGATCTTTGCAAATTTTTCCAGGTCAACGCCTTCCTGCCCACGTACACCTTCAAGGATCTTTTTCCCCTGAAGCTTGTAAAGCATGCTTAAGGCTTCATCCTCTGCAATGGGGCAGAGGCCGGCCTGCACATCTTTCAGCACTTCAATGAAGATGCCACCCAGCCCGCAAAGGACCAAATGGCCGAATTTTTCTTCGCGCTTGGCACCGGCAAAGAGTTCTATGCCCTTGAACATGGGCTGCATGAGCACGGACGTGGTCTCCGGGATCTCCATGATGCTGCGGAAAGCATCACGAACTTCTTTGTCGTCCTTGATATTCAGGCGTACACCCCCTACATCCGATTTATGCACCGGTCCAACTGCCTTCATTACAACAGGATAGCCCAGCTTCGTAGCTGCATCGACCGCATCTTTTATATCATCTGCTACCGCCTCATGCACCCTTGGAATACCTGAAGCATCAAGCAGGGCCTGAATCTTCAGGGGCGCGATGTAGCCGTCGGAGCAGCTGTCGATCACTTCCCTGATCTTTACCGTATCGATGCCGGGCAGCTCGGGGTGCTGGGAAACGGGTGGGGGAGTGTTCCAGACCTTTGTCAGGGCTTTGCCGAATACCACTTCATCAGAAAAGATGACCCTGCCTTTCTCAATGAAAGCAGTCACTTCGTCGTTTGCCGTGAAGGTGGATGGCAGAATAGGAAAGATCGGCTTTTTCGCCTCATTCATCTTTTCGTTGAGCAGCTCATATACATCGAAAATGGGGAATAGTCCTGGCGTACCAAAGATCACGGCCATGCCGTCGATCTCGTCGAATTTCCGGTCACAGTAGTCGATAATATGGCCCAGTTGCTCTGCCGTTCCCGTTGCCAGGAAGTCGATGGGATTGGCTACGGATGACCCGGGGAACAACTGTTCCAGCAGTTCATTGGCATGATCATTGTCGATTCGGGGAACCTGCATGCCGTCCTCTGAGAGGGCATCCGTCAGCATGACCGCCGGTCCGCCGGCATGGGTTATCACAGCAATCCTGTCGCCTTTCAACTCCGGGTACATAAAGATACTGGCCACCGATATCAGTTCTTCCCTGCCGTAGCAGCGTACGATACCTGCTTTTTTAAAAAGGGCATCAACGGCCACATCGGAGCTGGCCAGTGCACCCGTATGCGATGATGCAGCCCTGCTTCCGGCTTCAGAACCGCCTGCCTTGATGGCAGCGATCCTGCATCCCTTGCGGATCAGGGAGGAGGCATGTTTCAGCAGCATCGCCGGTTTGTCGATATTTTCAATGTACAGCAGCTTCACCTTCGGACTCTTTCCCGCTTCATAGGTCTCGTCCATGTATTGCAGGATCTCCTCAACGCCCATCTGTGCGCTGTTACCAACACTGAATACCCGTGCAAAAGGCAACCCCATGGGTATTCCTGCTTCCATGATAAAGCAGGCGGTAGCTCCTGAACCGCTGATAAAATCGCAACCATTCATATCCAGCTTCGGAATGGGCATGGTGAATACCCCGTGGTATTCAGGGGTGAGTACACCGATGCAATTCGGCCCAATAAGTCCGCCCCCGGTGCTGTTTATCGTTTCAACGATCTTATCTTCGAGTTCTTTCCCTTCTTTGCTTTCTTCACTGAATCCGGCAGAAAGAATAATGTATCCTTTTGTGCTTTTATTCCTGGCGAGCACTTCTACGGTATCGGGAATATACCTGGCTGCAATGGCCATGATGGCCAGGTCAACTTCAGGGAGATCATTTACATCTTTATAGCATTTAATGCCCAGAACTTCATTTTCTTTGGGATTCGTAACATAGATGTTTCCGTGATACCCGCCGTCGAGCAGGTTTTTGAGTACTTTCCCGCCTGGCTTATGGATATCGTTCGATCCCCCAATAATAACTATGCTTTTCGGATCAATGAGTGCTTGTGTGACCATCGTACAGAAATTATTTTTTGGCGCTGGCTAAATTAGAAAAAATAGCGTCAACGGATAAACTTTTTGAATACAGAACTGCGTCGTGTTACGGCATTGAGCGAGAACTTGTCGGCCAGTGCGTTGGTCCTTTCCAGTATCTGGTTCATCATCCGCAGTTTATTCTTTTCTGCCTCCTCTTTCTGTTTTTTAAACCCGTTCAGTGAAGGCTTCAATTGTGGCAGGTCCTCGGCTTTGACCGAATCTTGCTTCAGCATGCTGAGCACGGTAACTGTTTTGGCAGCTTCGTCACGGAGATCCTTCATATGTTCCTCAAAAATGGCCATGGTCTCCTCGGTAGCTTCTTCGATAGGAGCACTAAAGTCCTGCCGCAGAATAAATTCTGCCATTTTCCTGGCTCGCAGGTTAACTGATTTAAAATCTTTAAACTGGGCATCTTTAAAGTCGTCAAATACTGTACGCTCAATTATTTCGATCTTATTCCTGATCTCGGCAGTATACTCTTTCAGTTTATCAAGGGTGCCATAAAGAACATCTTCCCAGGATCCCCTGAATTGCTCTTCGTCCAGGTTTTCTGCCACATCTAAGAGGGTGTCATGAAATATTTGGGTAGAATGCCTGGATGCACCCTCAATATTCTTATGCAGTGAGAGATAGTGGTCTTCTATCTTCTTATCAAGGTCATGGAGGAGATCACGAAGAAGATCCTTCGCTCTTGTAATGAATATGAAAAGCTCGAGCTCGAGCATGCTGAAATTGTTAAGCAGGAACTGGTTCCTTTTCCATTTTTTCGGAACATTCGGAAAGATGCCAGCCTGATCAGCACGGGATTTTGCCGCTTTTTCATTTACCTTGATAAAGCTCGAGGAATTGGGTTCACTCAGTTCCTTGCTGATCTGTCCGACAATGAACATACTCTTGTTTAACATCAGGGTATAGAAGCTTTGCAATGAAGCTTCATTCAACTTGTCGATCTGTTCCCTTAAATCCAGGTAGGAACTCATCTTTTCGTTCAGCAATACAGTAGTTTCAGGCTCAAGCTGCAATTTGTTGAACAGGAAATAATGATCAAAGATCCTGTTGTTCAGCCCCTGGGTTTTGATCACCTGCTGTATGCTGATCATGCCCCAGTTCCTGAGCAGTTCGACCAGATCGGCAAACATTTGCTGGTTGAAATGTGATGCAACGAGTTTTCTGAATCTGACTTTTTGAAGTTTGGTGCCTTTAAATGAGCCATAAAAAATCTGCTTACGCAACTTGTAACTCATTGTCTTCCACGAGTCGCCTCTTTTTATTGAAAGGTCGGCCCTGGTGATTCCTTTGTGTATGATCTCCGGAGCCTGCAACACAATTTTTTTACATTTTTCCCTGTATTGTTCCACCATCATTTCCAGGATCTCCTCCTGTTCCCGGAATGCTCCCTGATCCTGCTTTTCGATGATCTCTATGAGTTCGCTGAAGATATCACGGTATGCGTTGCCCAGGTGTGAATTCCATTCTTTTTCACCCTTGATGGATGATATTTCATTTTTCAGCTCTTCAAGTCGTTTATTTGCAGCTTTCACAATATCGGCATATACAGCACGGTTCAGGCTGAACAGGTCAACAACCAGAGTATTGAAAACCTCCTCGTTCATTTCTTTTACAAGGAGGAAGATCTTTCTTACATTTTCAGCCGCAACGGGGTCGTCGGGGTAGTTGATCTCCGGCTCTTTGATCTTCCGGCTGATCACCAGGTCGAGTTCCCCTTCACCATAATCTGACTTTTCCTGTTTCACCATGCCCTTGCTTCTGCCTATTTCAAGGTCCTTAAAATATGATGATGCTTTCACCAGGACTACGGTACCCACATTGTTACAGAGGTGGTTCACTTCGTTCACATAATCGCGTTCGCCGCCTTCTTTAATATCTGGTATACCCAGGAAGACAATATCGGAGTTGGACGATTCTACTTCGATCAGCTCATTCACGGGTCGCTTTTCGATCTGGTTGTTGATCACTTTGATCTCGGCATCCATGCGGGTCTGCTCAAGGATATTTTCAACGTCTTCGATCAGGTTTTCTTTTTCGTCGTTGATCGGGTTGATCATCAGTATGCGGATCCTGGCATTTTTCCAGTTATCGGACAACCACATGAACTTGACCAGCGAGAGGACGAGGTTACAGTTGTTTCCCCCGCCGCGGCACCAGACGTCGATGATTTCCCTTTTCCCGAATCCCTGATACTTGTCGTAGTCCATCATCAGGATATTCAGATCGAGTTCCCCCAGAGTACGGATCATCTTTGCGAAGCGAACAGGATCCTGGCTTTGCCGTCCCCAGCCAAAGAGGACTGTGTTTGGCTCAACACCTGAAAATCCATATGTTGATGCGATGGCTTCTATACCTTCATAAATGTCTTTACATTCCTGGCGGCGGGTGAACATCCCTTCCCTGTCTTTGGTGTACTCATCATCGGCTTTCTGGTGCTTTTTAAAGAGTACGCTGGAGGATTTGTTCAGGATCAGGTCAAAGTTGCTGAGGAATCCCTGGTTCCCGACAATATCCCTTCCGAACTGTATCAGGTGGGGACGGTTCTTGCTGCCGCCGCTGAAAAGGATCACGTTGGGGCGCCAGTTTCTTTCTTCCAGGCCCTTGCGGTCGATACGGTGCAGGATCGACCTGGCGATGGACGACCACACGCTCTGCCATACGTCGCCGAAGTCGAGTTCCAGTTTTTTCCTTTTAATATACAGGTATATCCCTGCCAGGATGATCATGGCCAGGAACATAACGGGTGTATCCAGCTTGAACATCACGCCGAAACAGGCGGCGAAACCGATGATACCCACCCATTTTGATATTCTGAAGCTTGGCCGAAAGTCGGCACTGGCCCAGCGCTCCAATGCAAATGCCAGGTTGATGAAGCCGTAGGCAGCTATATAGAACATGGTGACCACGGCAGCGATCACATCAAGTTCCCCGATCAGGATCCCGCCCTCGGCGATGAGGAATGCCAGGATGAGTGCATTACGGGGTTCATTGTTGATACCGAAACCGCGGCCGAAGACTTTCGGCGTGATCCTGTCGCGCGACATGGCCTGCAGGATGCGCGGACCGCCTAAGATACCACCCAGCGCAGAAGATAAGGTTGCACCCCATATACCGGCAACCACCAGGGGAGAAGACCAGGCGACCTTCATCAGGAAGTTGTTATCCTCCAATAATAACTGCCTGTCGACAAATAGACCGAACCCTAGGGCCAGTCCAACATATACGATTAAGCCAGTAGCTATGGATGCCATGGTCCCGAAGGGGATATTTTTCTGCGGATTCTTCAGGTCGCCCGACATGGCCACACCTGCCGTAAAACCGGTTACAGCCGGAAAGAAGATGGCGAAAACGGTCGTCAGTGAAACACCATCAGCTACCGGGAGCCAGTTGCTGTTTGCAGAAGACGAATCACCGGTAAACAGCCCCAGCCCTATGGAAGCAAGCGAGAGTACTATAGCACCCAGGATGAAGAACTGGGTTTTAATAGCTATGGACGTACTGATGAAGGCAATGATGACCAGTACTATCAGGACGATGCTGCCCAGGATGCGGTAATCATCTACTGTGTTCCCCAGGCCCGTTATTTCACGGATCATCTCTATTCCGAGGAAGTTTTCACAAAAACCGATGATGTATAACGCAATGCTCAGTGCCGTCCCTACAAACATGGTTATCCCGATCGATCCTCCCATAGGAAGCCCCAGGCTACGGGAAAGGATATAATAAATACCGCCCGTCTTGATCTTTTTATCGGTGGCAACACTGGAAATGCTTAAGCCCGTTGAAATAGAGATCACGTGTGCCAGGAGAATGATCCCGATCGCCGAAATAATACCTGCCTGCCCGACAACCCAGCCGAGCCTCATATACATGATCACACCAAGGATGGTGAGTATGGAAGGTGTGAATACACCGGCAAATGCACCGAATTTTTTCTGCACAGGCATAGATCAGCTTGCTTTTACACAAAACTAAGAAAAAAGAAGTAACAGCAACCTTCCAGGTTGCCGACCTTCCAGGTTGCCGACCTTCCAGGTTGCCGACCTGGAAGGTCTATTTAAGTTTCCTGAAATTACTGAAATCCCCTTCCTGGATGATCCTATTCAGTTCGACGACCTCATCCTGGTAGGCTGCCCTTTTACCGCAGTTATACATTTCCGTAAGGGGATCCTGGTCGACAATGCGGGTAAGCAAATCTTCCTTTGACGGTGTTTTTTCAAGCGCCATATACTCCTCGTAGGAATAGGATGTAAAAGCAACATTCCTGGTTATTCCCCTGTTATCGAGCAGGTACCCGTTTTCCAGTTCAGTGGGAAAGGATGGTTTGCCCTTGTATTTCAGGTCGCCGGGAGCGGGAAAAGAAGCAATCTCCGTCTTTTCATCATTCATGATGACCGGTACCAGCAATTTGTAATCGCCCCTGGTCTTGTATATGATGGCATCGGGTCCGCTGACGGTGATACCGGTAGTTACGATAGGTTCAGAACTACTTTTCTTATTCTGGTTTGAACATGATAAGGCAGCCACAGATGCAATGGCAATAAGAATAATGACAACTTTTTTCATTTAGTAAAGGTATAATGGAATGGATTTTGCAATGATATAAAATATATTTTAAATTTAGATCTGTATACAATTATTATTAATTTTGCGTTCACTATGCAAACAATAAAAACAATAACGATGAAAAAGTCAATGTTCATTCTGACCCTTGTTCTTTTTACCGCTTTTCAATTGAATGCTCAAACCAGCAATCAACCGGCCGACAATCCCAATGCGCCTGTGATCACTTTTGACAAGTTGGTGCATGACTATGGCACCATTTTGCAGAATTCTGATGGTAGTTGCGAGTTTGAATTCACCAACGACGGCAAGGAACCACTGATTCTTTCCAGGCCAAAGTCAAGTTGTGGCTGCACAGTTCCTACATGGCCCAAACAACCGATATTGCCGGGTAAGAGCGATGCAATTAAAGTTACTTATACGACAAACAGGGTAGGTCCTTTTAATAAGACCGTTACCATATACAGCAACGCATCAAATAATCCGATCAAGTTACAGATTAAGGGGAAGGTGGTGAAGGCACCTTCTGAAGTGATGCCGGAGAAAGAAACAAACACCGGGGCTACACCGGTAAATAAATAAGATTACTGTACCCTCGCTTCAGCGGGGGTTTTTTTATTACCCAATTCATCTCAAAATGCCTAATATCTCACAAAAAGGGCACCGCATGCCCGAGTCGCCCATCCGTAAACTTGTTCCCTATGCGGAAGAGGCAAAGAAAAAGGGACGCAAAGTTTACCACCTGAACATCGGGCAGCCCGATATAGAGACCCCGGAGGTGGCGTTGAATGCGATTCGTAATTTCGACCAGAAGGTTGTTGCATACAGTCATTCTGCAGGTATTTTATCATACAGGCAGAAGCTATGTGAATACTATGCCCGTTTTGATATAAATATCGAACCGGACGAGATCATTGTAGGTGCAGGAGCCTCGGAGGCCATTCTTTTTGCCATGAATTCCTGCCTCGACCAGGGCGACGAGATCATTATCCCTGAGCCTTTTTATGCCAATTACAATGGCTTTGCGATCAACGCAGGAGTAAATGTCGTACCCATCTTTTCCGATATTGAGTCGGGTTTTGCTTTGCCCCCGATCGCTGATTTTGAAAAGGCCATCACCAACAGGACCAAGGCCATACTAATATGCAATCCGAATAACCCTACCGGCTACCTTTATTCGAGAGAAGAATTGGAGGTGCTGCGTGATATTGTGAAAAAATACGATCTCTTCCTTATCACCGATGAGGTTTACAGGGAGTTCTGCTATGATGGGAATACCCAGTACTCTGCCATGTACCTTAAAGGTATTGAAGATCATGTGATCATGATCGACTCGGTAAGCAAGCGATACAGTGCCTGTGGTTTCCGAATCGGGTGCATGATCTCGAAGAACAAGGAGGTAATGAGTACGGCGCTTAAATTTGCCCAGGCCCGCCTGAGCCCGCCTACTTTCGGACAGGTAGCTGCCGAGGCGGCTGTAGATACGCCCGACAGTTATTTTGAAGCGGTTGAAAAGGAATATTTCGCCAGGCGAAATGTGGTCGTGGAATCGATCAACAGCATGCCGGGAGCATATTGCCCGGTACCCAAGGGAGCCTTTTATGTAGTGGCCAGGTTGCCCATTACTGATTGCGACCATTTTTGCCAGTGGTTGCTTGAAGACTTCGAATATGAAAACGCGACCGTTATGCTGGCACCGGCCTCGGGGTTTTACTCCACGAAAGGCAGAGGTAAGAATGAGGTCAGGATAAGTTATGTGCTGAACGTGGATGATCTCAATAAAGCCATGAAATGCCTCGCCGAAGCTCTGAAAGTATATCCCGGGCGAACGAATTAAACGAATAGAATACGGCTATTACGGATTTGTCGGATGTTCAGGAAAAATTATCCGCGTGAGACCTTTCTAATACGCATTATCCGCGTTTTTAAAATCTTCATAGATCAGGTATTTCTTTCTTATCTCCATAAAAGCATCCAGGTCCTCCTGCCAGGAAGATCTTATTTTTTCTTCAGATGTACCTGAAAGGATCTGCTCACGGAGTCTGGATGTTCCGGCTAGCTTGTCAAAATAGGGTGTAAAAAAGGAACTGTCACTGCCCAGCTCTTCAAATGCATTTATAAGCCATAAAAGGTTAAAGTGATGCTCAGCCTGGTCGTAGTTTTCCGCATATCCTTCCAGATTCTGTCCGAAGCATTGCTTGCCCTCAAGCTTGGGATGCTTTGCACCCTGCCGGGGTTCAGGTGTAAATGCGAAGCTTCCGGTAAGAAAATCCGGATGCCCGTAAACCGTGAATGGATGATCGGTACCGCGCCCCACACTCATCACGGTTCCTTCGAATAAACACAATGAAGGATAGAGGTAAACTGACTTCCAGTCGGGCAGGTTGGGGGAAGGGCGCACCGGCAGCTTGTATAGTTTTCCCCGGTCATAGTTTTTTAAAGGGATCACTTTCAGATCGCATTGAAGGCTGTCGTCAATCCAGTATTCGCCGTTCACCATGCGCCCGTACTCACCTATGGTCATACCATATACCACGGGGACCGGATGCATGCCCACAAAAGATGCATATTCCTTTTCCAGTACAGGTCCGTCCACATAGAAACCGTTTGGATTCGGCCTGTCAAGTACGATCACAGGGATACCAGCTTCCGCTGCCGCTTCCATAACATAGGAAAGAGTATAGATATACGTATAGAAACGGGCGCCGACATCCTGCAGGTCGAAAAGGATGATGTCGACATTTTCAAGGCTTGCCGGTGAAGGTTTTTTATTTGAACCATACAGGGAGACCACCGGCAAGCCCGTTTTTGAATCCGTTGCATGGTCTATGATCTCACCTGCATCGGCAATTCCACGAAAACCATGCTCCGGTGCAAATATTTTTACCAGGTCCACATCCAGGCTGAGCAGGCTGTCGGCCAGATGCGTTTTGCCGATCAGTGTTGCATGGTTGGAAACGAGGGCTACTTTCTTAGCATGCAGCAAAGGCAGGTATGCGCCGGTTTGCATCGCCCCAGTGCGCAACTTGTCGCCGTTGCTTGCAACTTCCTGCAGGCATGCTTGCAGGCTGATGCACAACATGCAAATGGCGATCAGCGTTTTAAATCTTTCCATCAGGCCTTAAATTTAATAAATTTGCAGGGCGCTGCTGCGCCGGATCATGAAATTCGAGCTTTTTATAACACGCCATATCATCGGGAAGGAGAAGGAAAACCTCTCCCGCCCCGCTGTGCGCATAGGTATTATCAGTATAGCACTCGGTCTGTCGGTGATGATCCTGTCCATTGCCATCCTTACCGGATTTCAAAAGGAGATCAGGGAAAAAGTGTCCGGGTTTTCCGCCCATATCACCATCACCAGCTATGATTTTAATAAATCGCTGGAGTCAACCCCCGTGCTGGTAAACCAGCCTTTTTACCCTTCTCTGGACACGCTGGATGGGATCAAACACATACAGGTATTTGCTACAAAAGGGGGGATCATGAAAACCGATGAGCAAATGGAAGGCGTGATCCTTAAAGGGGTTGGGAGAGATTTTGACTGGTCGATCCTGGAGAACTGGATCATTTCCGGAGAACTGCCGGTGTATGTCGATTCAGTTCGATCGACGGAGATCCTGATATCCTCACTGATCGCGGACAAACTCGGCTTCAGGGCAGGGGATGATGTTCGAATGTATTTTGTAACGGAAGGGCAGAAACAACCACGCGGACGTAAATTTACCGTGGCGGGAATATATTCTTCCGGTTTTGAAGATTTTGATGCACACTATATATACGGTGATATCAGGCAGATACAACGCCTGAACAACTGGAATGAAAATATGGTGAGTGGGTTTGAGGTGTTTGTGGATGATTTTAGCAAGGTGGAAGAGATCGGTCAGGAACTTAAATCATATATTGGCTATCACCTGAAATCAGAAACGGTGAAGCAGACGGAGGAGCAGATCTTCAGCTGGCTGGAATTACAGGACATGAATGTGATCGTGATCGTTGTGCTGATGGTCGTCGTGGCCGGTTTTTCCATGATCTCTGCCCTTCTCATCCTGATCCTCGAAAAGACCAACATGATAGGCATCCTTAAAGCTCTCGGAAGCAGGAATGCCAGCATCCGGCGGATATTTATCATGAATGCAGCATACATTATCGGTATCGGTTTGCTATGGGGGAATGTGATTGGTATAGGATTATGCCTTTTACAATCGTATTTCAGCATCATTCCCCTGCCGGTAGAATCCTATTATGTTTCCACGGTTCCCATACATTTTTCGTGGGGATATATCCTCTTGCTGAATGCCGGAACGTTCATTTTCTGCACGCTCATGATGGTACTCCCGTCCTTTTTCATCACACGGATCACACCGGTAAAGGCGATCCGGTTTAAATAAATAAGGTTTGTGTTATGTGGTATTTGGTATTTGTTATTTGGTATTTGGTATTTGGTATGTGTTATGTGGTTTGTAGTTTGCGGGGAAAAACCATGTTGGACATAACATACACCCCAGCTTAAATAATTTTTCCCAGGACATAGGAGAATAGCATCAAACAACCGATAAAGAGGGTGAAAACCAGTGCCGCGCTGCGGTATTTTTTAAGCCGTTTTACGCGAAAGGTGATCCATATCGGCAGTATGCAGAGGAAGAATGCGATAGGTGGAGCCACCAGCTCACCTAAAATATCCAGTATGGGAAGGTGCAGTATGGTCACTACCCAGAGCACGAGCAGGAAACTCAACAACAGGAGATCGTCGAAGGCCAGGAAACGGAACAGGCCCCTTTTGCTTTTCAGTGAATACTCCCGCATCGCTTTCATCAGTTCTCTGGCACTTTCCCTGGCGCCAAGGAATGTTCCTACAAATGATGTGATGAGTGCCAGCTGACTGATGACCGGTCCGGCATATTCCAGTGGTGAACCCACTGATTTTTCAGCCAGTACAGTAAGTACCGAGAGATTTTCTTTGAGGGCTTTTTCGAGTTGTTCAGGGCTCAGGGAGAGAATGCATGAGAGCACAAAGAACAGGATGAAGAAGATCAACAGTATCATTGACATACCGACGATCTTGTTGCTTCTGGTGAGTACTTTCTCTTTCGGCAGTCCCATTTTCTTGAAAGCAATGATCATACTCGACATGGCAGGATAATAAGAAAAAGAAAGAACGAAAATCGGCAGGAGGAGCAGGAAATGGTCCCCTTCTGACGAGGGACTGTATATTTGACCGATTACACTTAGATTCCATTGAGGGATAAGGTAAGTTGAAACAGCAAGCAGCATGGCCACCAGGAGGAATGTAATAAACCCCATGAACCTTAGCATGATATTTTCCCCGACGCGGATCACAAAGAGGAGTATGACCAGTATGATGAGGCTGAGGAATATGGTGTGTGAAAGATTGCTTCTTGTGAGCCCTGTATCGACCATGAATTGCCCTATATCGTCGTTCAGGCCACTGGAATACACGATCAGGAGGAGAAAGAGGGTCATAAAAAAGACTACGTTGATCCAGAAACCCGTTTTTTGCCCGAGGAATTCATTTACTGCACCGGTGTAATCTACATTTCCCTCGGCTTCCGTCATCATCATGCCTATGTTTTTGTGGGCAAAGTAGATGGTTGGAATGCCAACCAGGGTCACAAGCACCAGGACGATTATCCCTGCCAGTCCGGCGGAGATGGGCAGGAAAAGGATGCCGGCTCCAACAGCTGTCCCGAATAACGTCATGCTCCATCCGAAGTTTTCTTTCATCTTTTGAAGTCTTGAGTTTTAAGGGTTAGTTGTTGAGTTATTCCAAACTTCCAATATCAGCTATCAGCTATCATTTCAGCCTCAAGCGTCGTTCCCTGTGTCAAGGGCAAAACGCACCGCCGCATCTACATGTATTTCGGTCGTATTGAAAAGCGGTATGTCAAAATCTTTCTGGTCAAGAAGCAGGGGGATCTCAGTACAGCCGAGGATAACGCCTTCGGCGCCTTGTTTTTTTTGGTCAGCAATGATGCGTGTGTATTCCTGCCTTGTTTCATCGCTGAAGATCTCTTTACTGAACTCCTCAAAGATACTTTTGTGGATGAATTCCCTGTCATTGTTGTTCGGGATGATGGTCTCAATGCCGAATTCGGACAGTTTATTCCTGTAAAAATCCTGTTCCATGGTGACCTTCGTCCCCAGGAGAGCAACTTTTTCAAGTTTTTGGGAGGAAATGATTTTTGCGGTTTCTTCTCCGATATGGATCAGCGGGATGCCGATCCTTTCACGGATGAAATCGGCCATCATGTGAATAGTGTTAGCGCCAAGCAGCAGGCATTCCGAACCGGCATACTCAAGCTTGTTGGCAGCATCCAGTATCAGTTTGCGCAGCGCATCTTCACGGCCTTCCGCCTTAAAGGTCATCACGTCCTGGAAGTCAACAGATATCATGATAACCCTGGCAGAATGATTCTTCCCCAGGGCCCTGTTGATCTTCTGGTTCATCATTTTGTAATAATCAACCGTTGAAACCCAGGTAGTTCCGCCAATGATTCCGATCGTTTTCATAGACTAAAGATAAGAATATTGTAAAAATTAAGATCGTTTTGTTTTATCTTGTTCTATTTAACCACAAAGGATACACAAAGTACAACACGAAGTAACACAAAGGTCAATACATAACCGCAAAGGACACGAAGAAGATCGCAAAGAACGCAAAGGATAAGTTTATACTATCCCAGGAGTCTCAGCTTTTGACTTCCTCGTCCCCCGTTCCCCGTACCTCGTCTCCCGCCCCCCGCACCGCTTGTCTCATTTGTATTTCAGGCGTTGGGTGTTGGACGTTGGGCGTTAGGTGTACATTATGGTTAGAAAATAACCTTGACTGTTTTTGGAGTGTATCTGCGGTTCAGTTCGGGGAAATTGACTGTCAGGAACAGCCGGTCTTCATCTTCCCGCCAATCCTCAACGCCTTCGATCGATCTGGGTGAGCCAAAATTATTGATCAGCTCAAGTTCATATGATTGCGCTGCGGCGCCCTCCACCTCGATAGTATATGTATTATCCTCCCATTTTGCATCAATGATGCGGAGGCCGGTTGATGGCTCACCCGGAACTGCCTTTGGAGCAGGAGGGATGAGGGAGATGCCGCCTTTATGATAGATTATAATCTCCGCTGATCCGTTAAACAAAGAATCTGGCTCAATCCATACACCAACTCCCTGTTTTTCCTCTGTTGTTTTGAAGATCGTCTTCTTGCCATCAATAAGTATGCTGTCAACTTCAGTCCCGGGCATGAGCAGGGGAATATAATGTATATCCGGCTTGTCTGGTAAAGCCGAAATACGAACGGAGGTTCTATCCTTTTCCGCCTTTACCTGCCAGTTGAGGATATGATTTCCAAACCTAATGTTCTTTATATCGACATTATCCCACTCAAAAGGTATGTATGGTTGAATCGTCAGCTTTTTGGAGAAGGCATCTATGTCCATCCCTAGCATGCCGGAAATTATGGGCAAAAGTACCATTGTTTCGGACCAGCACTGGTGCGGACACACTCCCGAAGGAAGGTATTGATCTCCATTAAGAACTTCTTCGGTATAGCCCAGTGCGAAATCCCGGTAAATATTAAGGTTACTCATAATGTGCGAAAATCCCTGCAAATGTCTTTGGTCATTATATTCTGCCAGGGCTACCCATCCCGTGTAAAGCGGCCACACTGCACCTGAATGATAACCTCTCGGATTATAGTGTTTACTATATTTTGAAGTCATGCGGATACCCCAGTCAGTTGTGTATCCTTCGCCTGAATAATCCTGCATTATTTGAGTGTATTGCCCTTTTTGGCCATCCAGGTACATTAATACAGAGGGCATTATTGAAGGTTCCGGATGGTACGATCCATCTGCCATCAATCCCTGGAAATAGTTCTCCGACTGTTTATCATAAAAGTCTGTGTGGATCTTCTCGAAAACATCATTGCTTTTATCCAGGTAATGTTCAAAATCCGGGTGCATCAATGCAGCCATGATCCCTCCAATTTCACGCAATGCAGAACCCCAGCATGCAGCCAGGTACAAGGATGTGTGCGATCCGAACAAATGTCCGCCTTCCACCCAACCGTGACCGACATTTGTGTTTTCTATGAGTCCATTGCCATCAGTATCCGTCGACAGGCAGTACTGATATGCTTTCTTGATGGCGGGCCAGATACTTTCGATATATGCCGTATCGCCACTGTAATCCAGGTACCTTCCTGCCAGTATGATGAAGAGTGGCGTAGCATCGGCGGCATCGTAGTGCACAAAACCGGATGTACTGAGTTCGTGGTAGATCTTTCCGTTCAGGTCCTGGAACTTCACGAACATATCGAGGATCTGTTTCACGCCTTCATAGTCGCCGTAATCGAGTATGGCAAAGGCACTCCATACGGCATCGCGGCCAAAGTACCAGGCATAACCGGGCCTTCCGTTCACGGCATGTCCCCCGTCCCAGCCACGGTCGGTGCCGTTGTAGCCGGCAACAATGGAGGTGCCTAATCCTGGCGTGGTCACAAAGAAACGGTCGGTGGCTGCCAGGGCCCATCGGTAACCAATGTTGAAGTTCTCGTCGGGGGTGCTGATCATGAGGCTGTTTTTGAAAAGGTCCTCATAGTGTTTCACTGCATCGCGGTATACCTGTTCAGGATCCAGCAGCGCATCCATATATGCCTCGGCCACGCTATCGCGCCCTTCGCTGCCTGCAGCGAAGATAATATCCATCTGATCCTTGCTACCCAGGCTGAATTGCATCATGGCACCGATCTCGAAAAGCGTGTCGCTCGTCCGGTAGATCTCATGCTTAAGCGGTCTTTTGTTTGCACCCAGAAAAGTGACCAGTTCAGCCTCGGGTGCATAGAACTCAATGGCGTTCATCCCCGGCTGGTAGGCATATTTCAGCGTCTTCAGCACCTTTTCCGAATACGGCCACATAATGCGCATATTGCTTTTATAGCTGATCTCAAAGGTGGCTGGTATGCCATCATACTCATAATGTATCACTCCATGGGGGCGGTCGGGCGATACGACCATCACTTCTTTCAGGATAGCTCCGTTTTCAAATTTGTAGATCCTGCTAACACTTTCCGGACTAAGTTCGATCGAAGGAAGGATCTCTCTAAGGAGCCTGGGTGCTTCATTCCCAAAACGCAGGCTTGCCCGGTAGTCCCTGAAAGCCATGATGGGATGTGCCCACAGCTCGAATATACCACCCGGCTCATAAGCGGCGAGAAGGATCCTTCTTCCAGCCACTTCACAATATTCTTCCTTTGCTTTCTCACGCCCCAGTGCAATGGGATTTTCGCGCATGGTCCAACGTTCAGGCTCAGGAGGAATGAAGGCACGCATCAAGACGTGTTCAATGGGCTCTATCATATAATCAGCGTACAACCAGTAATGGGTTTCTCCATCTTTTTTCCCCGTGAGATAGTCAAATACATTTCTGTAGAAGACATCGTAATGCATACGGTTCAGGTTGGGCTCGAAGAGGTTGAAATAAGCCCCGATACCAAGTACCTTCCCCTTTCCCGGTTCATATTCCACGATCAGTTTGGCATCTTCCCTTACGAAGATATAGTCCCAGTCGACAGCTACCACCTTTCCTTTTTCCGGCACAATATCTCCAAAAAAGCCGCACTGGCTTACGATGGTGTCGTGGGGTGGCTTCCAGATATAGGCTCCGCCATGCAATGAATCGAAAACGGGGTGTTGAAGGAAAGCATGGAATCCCAGCATACGTCCGTAGCCGTTGTCTTCCGACTTTTTAATCCTGTGCTCTACCGGTATCGGTTCCAGGCCGCTTTCGTTCAAAAAGTCCAGGGCATGCTGGGTCAGCAGTATGCTGCCCCCATTTTCAACGTAGTTGAGCAAAGGTGCATGGAAGCTTGGATCAAATGATCTTGTTCCCCGGATACTGTCTGCCCGATGAATCCATATGATGTCAAATTTTTCCAGATCTGTATTTCCCCAATTTGTATTCTTCCTGCTCATCCATGAGAACTCATCCACAGTTTTTCCATAGTATCTCAGTATCTCCATCTCCTCCGGTGCTGACCATGGCTCACCTTCACCGATGACAAGGATGTGCTGGGCAGGTGTTGTAAGGGCAAGAAAGAATAAAAGCAGGATAAAAATGGAAAAACGCATGATATATGACATTAATTCCGGGACAAGTTAGTAAAATATGCTCTTTTTTCAACATATCCGCCTGCTGAAAATATGTTGTTCTTTTTCTTGCATTTCTCCTTGATTTTGTGTATATTATAGCGTTAAATTTAAAAGAAAGCTGGCTCATGAAAACACGAATTGCTTTTTTGGCTCTTTCGTTGCTTTTTTACCTTCCTTCTTTCGCCCAGCAAGAGGAGCCGGTAAACACCAAAAAAGGGACCAAAACCCAAAACCAGGAGGTCAAATATGCACCTCTTGATGAACCGCTGCCTATTGACGACTTTGCTGCAGGGGGCGGGGGATATCCGGCTTACTTCTATTACGGTGATCCAACAGGCATGTACCTTGACCGGGATTGGGTTCCCGGACTTGTTTCAGTCAGGGATGGGGAAGAAATGGAAGCCTTATTAAGGTATAACATTTATCACCAGAAAGTGGAGGCCATTGTGGAAGCGGATACTTTTGCCTTTGCCAAACCCGGTGAGCTGGAATGGGTGATCATCGGGGATAAAAAATTCATTTTTTCGAGTTTCTTGAGAAACGATCTTGAGGTGGCCAACACCTGGTTTGAGGTGCTCTGTGAAGGAGAATGCGACCTCCTGCTCCGGCACTATATCAAGTACAGGATTGCAGATGGGGACGACGATCCCACCAACGACCAGATGTACAAGCTGGAAGCCTATTATTCCCGAAAGAATAACGAATCGGGTGAGCGCCTGAGTCCGACACGAAAAGATATCCCACTGGTTTTGCTCGATCACCAGGGAGAGCTGGACACATTCATTAAAGAAAATAAGTTAAATCTGAAGGAACATGACGACCTGGTGAAGTTGTTTACCTATTACAACAGCCTGGACTGAGAGAATTTGGAGTGAATTAAAGTTTGGGGTTAACTAAAGTTATAAGTATACTTCATTATTCCATGTTCATTATTCCATGTTCATTATTCCATGTTCATAATCCCGTCGTGTTCCGTGCGACGTATGATCTCTTCCTGCAGTTCTTCTGTCAGGTCGACGAAGTAATCGCTGTATCCGGCCACGCGTACGATCAGGTCGCGGTACTCCTCCGGTTTTTCTTTAGCTTTTCGCAGGGTATTGGCATCCACCACGTTAAACTGTATATGGTGGCCCATCATCCTGAAATAAGTGCGTATGAGTTGCCTTACCGCCGTCATGCCTTTTTCGTCCTCCATAAAAGAAGGTGTGAACTTCTGGTTCAGGAGGGTGCCTCCTGTTTTGAGGTGATCCATTTTTGAAGCCGACTTTAAAACAGCTGTAGGGCCTTTTCGGTCGGCTCCCTGCATGGGGGAGATGCCTTCGGAAAGTGGCTTACGGGCATGCCTTCCGTCGGGGGTTGCCCCGGTCACACTGCCAAAATATACGTGGCAGGTTGTTGGAAGCATGTTGATACGGTAACATCCCCCTTTCCTGTTTGGACGGCCGTCGACCGCATCAAAATACAGATTGAATACCCTGACCATTAACTCATCGGCATAGTCATCGTCATTACCGTATTTGGGGGTGTCCTCCCAGAGTTTTTCCCTGAGCTTCTCATAGCCGCTGAAATCTTCTTTCATGGCAGTCAGAAGGGTCTGCAGTGTAGTAGTCTTGTGTTCAAAAACATGATACCGGATGGCGGACAGCATATCGGTGATGCTGCCAATGCCTACTCCCTGAATGTAACTGGTATTATATCGTGCTCCCCCTGCATTATAATCCTTTCCGCGCACAATGCAATCGTCTGTTATCAGTGAGAGGAAAGGCACCGGAAGGTATTTTGCATAAAGCGCTTCGATGATATCGTTTCCGCCTGCCTTGATGTCGATGAAGTGCTTCAGCTGAGTGTTGAACGCCTCGAAAACATCCTCAATGTTTTTAAAACCGGCCGGATCGCCAGTTTTAACACCGATCATTTTCCCGCTTATGGGGTCGGTGCCGTTATGTAGCGTGATCTCCAGTACCTTGGGCAGGTTGAAGTAACCGGTGAGGATGTATGCTTCCTTGCCGAAGGCCCCGGTCTCAACGCAGCCGCTTGCACCGCCATTGCGTGCATCTTCGATGCTTTTGCCATGGTTCAGCATTTCCTGTATGATCGCATCGGTATTAAAGATGGATGGCTGGCCAAATCCGGTCTTCACGATCTTCAAAGCCCTGTCAATAAACTTATCCGGGCTCTTATGGCTTATCTGCACCATGGAACTGGGCTGCAGCAGGCGCATTTCCTCGATCACATCGAGCATCAGGTAACTTAATTCATTTACAGCATCTGTACCATCGGCCCTGAGCCCGCCTGTGTTGATCAGGGAGAAGTCGGTATAGGTATTGCTCTCTTTTGCGGTTATTCCCACTTTCGGCGGAGCGGGATGGTTGTTGAACTTCACCCAGAAAGCCATCAAAAGCTCTTTTGCGGTTTCCCTGAACCCTGAACCCTGAACCCTGCACCCTTCTTCATAGAAAGGCAGAAGGTGCTGGTCTAATCTTCCCGGGTTGAAGGAATCCCATGGATTCAACTCGGTGATCACCGCCAGGTGCACGAACCAGTAATATTGCAGTGCCTGCCAGAAGGTCTCAGGAGGGTTGGCCGGTATGTGCCGGCAGTTTCGTTCCATTTCATGGAGTTCTGCTTTTCTGAACTCATCCGGTTCTTTTTCAGCCAGTTCTGCCAGAGCCTCGGCGTGACGGAGTGAGAAGGAGATCAGGGCATCTGCAACGATGTCCATAGCCTTTAGCTCCTCCATTTTTTCTTTTGCCTCATCATCCTTTTGATGGTCGAGGGCATCCAAGCTTGACCTGATCTTGCTTTTGAAATCAAGCATGCCCATGCGGTATATCTTGTCATCGAGAACAGTGTGCCCGGGGGCACGCTGTTCCAGGAATTCTGTGAAGATGCCGGCTTCATAACAGTCCTTCCACTTTTGCGGTACGGTATCAAATATCTTTTCACGCATCGATTTTCCGGACCAGAAATCAGAAACCATTCCTGTGAGCGTTTCCCGGCTTGTTTTGCTGCTTTTGAACCAGACCTTTTTTCTCTCACTCAGGATTTTAAGGTCTTCTGCAGTGTGAACACAGATCTCGGGGTAGGTTGGTGTAGCCTTGGGTTCAGGCCCTCTTTCTCCCACGATAAGCTCTCCTTCACCGATATATATAGTCTTGTTGCTCAATATATAACTCAAAGCCATTGCACGCTGTACCGCGATAGAATGGTCTTCAATACCTTCCTGGCTGTAGAACTCCGTGAGCAACCTGCCGCGTTCCTCCGAAATGTTCGGTACTGCTCTCAGGCTTTTTTCCCGTAGTTCCTGTATTCTTTTATTCATGATGGCTGTTATCCTCCAATGTTGACGTTAAAGTTGTGGGCTTCAAACTTCTTTATGATCTCCTGTATCCTGTTTTCATCCGGGGCGGTGAGCGCATGTTTGACGTCAAGGCCCATTTTCTGCTTTTTCCCTTTACCCAGGTCATGGTACGACAACAGGTCTATCTCCACATTGTCATATCCTTTCAGTAAGTCTGTGATCCCGTCCAGGTTCTTGTTATCGGCTGTGATCTTATTTACCAGCGGTATCCTGATCCGGTAAGGCACGCCGCTCTCAGCAAGTATGCGGAGGTTGCTGTGGATCTGTGCATTGCCGGTTCCTGTGTATAATTCATGCTGTCCGGAGTCGATTATTTTCAGGTCGAAAAGGACCAGATCGGTCAGGCTTAGCAATTCCCTGAATATCTCTGAAGGCGCATAGCCTGAGGTATCAACGGCAGTGTGTATGCCTTTGCTTCTTAGTTTTTCCAGCATATCAAACAAAAATTCCGTTTGCATCAAAGGTTCTCCTCCCGAGAAGGTCACTCCCCCGCCGGATTCATCATAGAAGGCCGTATCTTTCTCTATCTCATCCAGCAGTTCATCGATCGTATACTTTTTAATGGCAGAATACCCCTTGCTCATTCCCTGGTTTTCCAGGTACTGAGGTATTCCCTCCGGATTATGGCACCAAATGCATTGCAGCGGGCATCCCTGGAAAAATACCGTTGTGCGGATGCCTGGCCCGTCGTGGACCGAGAAACGTTGTATGTTGAATATATACGCGTGCATAATAAATACTCCTGAAAACAGTGATTAAAAATAAGGTAAGCATAAAGGGGGGAGGTTGGACTAAAATATCCAGCATTCGAAAAGTCCTTTCCAGGACCTTTTGTACCATTTACCGATGTTAGAGATGTCAGGCATTTAAAAAAGAATTGGTCATACAAATATAATATATTTCAAGGCGAGATGGGACATTTTTATTGTTTCGGTATTAATAGTTAGAGATTCCTTTTACCACGAAGAACACAAAGGATAAATATTAACCACAAAGGATACACAAAGTATCTCACGAAGTATCACAAAGTATGTACATTGAGAAACTTTTTAAAACCGTATTGGATTGCGCTTTTCAAATACACACAG
>JAZBOU010000006.1:0-9892 GCA_036351275.1 Bacteroidales bacterium | reverse complement strand
GATGGCAGCAATGTGCCCATTTCCCGCGGAAAGAAGGATCTGTTTTTAGAGCATATGGGGCGCATTTCCAAGTAAATTGAATGATGAGATCCAATTGATTAGTGATTAATATCGATTAGTATTTGAGAGTTCTGAATTCAGATCAATCGAATTTCTTCATTACCATTCTCCAATAATCATTAGCCTGCCTGCCGCAGGCAGGGATCTAATCATTAATCACTCAATAACCATTTCCTTTTCTTTTCCTGCCTTTCCCTTTCCCATCCTTGACCTGTTAAAAGAATTTGTGTATCTTTTGCAATCGAAAACCAATAACCCTGGTTATGAGAATACTTTACGCTGCAGTTCTCCTTCTTATATCATGTGATGTGCTTGCGCAATCCAATCCTGTTGCTGTTGATGATAGTGTACAGGTATTAAACCAAAATCTGATTGCCATCCCGGTATTAGACAACGATTACGACCCTGACAATGATACGATCGTGGTATCAATTGCCTATTCGGCCAATCATGGTGAAGAAAGCTATGATGACACTCTGGTGTATTATAAGTCAGAATGGTATGAAGGATGGGATGAAATAAAGTATAAGATTAAGAAAAAGAACAATCCCATTTTCGTATCCGAAAAAGCAAACATCCATGTAGAAGTGTTGGAGAATCCTGATGTTCCTATTTCAGTCAATGACACCTTTACGATTACCCGCCTTCAGCCCATAAATCTAGAAATCCTATCAAATGATTTAGATCAGAATGGGGATGGTATTAAAATAAACGAACTATGGTATAATGAGGGTCACTTACAGATTGATTATTCCACAGATAGCTCCTTTATCACATTGACAGCCAATCACTCACCGGATGATGAAAGCTCATTCAGGTATAACAATATTGAAAGAAACACTCAGGATACTTATTACTCGAATAAGTCAAGAGTACAATTGAATATTGAAGAGAATCCGGATCTCCCCATTGCCATCAACGATACGTTTCAGGTAACAGCCGGGATTCCATTTTCAGCGGAAGTATTGCTGAACGACATCAATCCAATAGGCAATTCTCTTGAAATCTATGATTACACTTATCCAACCTACGGAACGCTTAGTCTTTCCAACAATGAATTTACTGTAGTAATTGACACTTCTTTTGAAGGGAGTACATTTTTTAACTACCGGATCAGATATGAAGATCAAACGTGGATGTATTCTGATTGGGGTACCGTAGTATTTCAAGTAGCAAAAAACCCGGACTGCCCGGTGGCTGTGTCTGATTATAGTACCGGACTGGCTTATTCACCAATAAACCTATCTGTTCTGGACAATGATTATGATCCGAACGGCGACCCAATTGAGATCATGGAAGTTAATACATTTTCCCAATTTAGCAGTGCCAGTATTGATGGTAATGAGATCATATACACAAGTAATGCTTTCACAATTGGTATAGACAGCCTGGAATACAGGATCAGGCAAAGTAACGACCCCAATTATTTTTCCGGTTGGACAAACATATACCTCGACATTGAACCAAATCCTGAACTGCCAATCGCTATGCCAGATTCGGGAAGCACCAAAAGCGGCATTCCCATTGTTCTGGATGTACTCCAAAACGATATCATGACAGATACCGGAAGCTTTTCACTATCAATATCATATTCTGGAACAAATCTTGGCAGGCCAAGTATTTCGAATAACATGATCGTTTACAAACCATTTATGAGAAGCGTGGGAGTAGATTCTTTCTCGTATTATCTTCATAGAGACACCTTACCTATCTTCTTTGCAAAAGGCAATGTATATGTTGATATAAAAAATAACTACTGTTATGATTCACTGACTATCAACAATGTGAACGCCGGTTTTCATTCAAGTGGAGTCCAGTTTTGTGCAATAGATGAGATTTTTGGTGAGTTTATTGGAGATTACCAGCCTCATTATGAAATTCCCCGAGGTTCAGGAAAGCATACCATATTCACCCACAATCTATGGCTTGGAGGACTTGATGATAATGATAGCCTGCACCTTGCGGGAGAACGTTATAAAATGTATGGAAATGATTATCAGCCCGGCCCAATTTCCAGTATATATGACTCCCTCTACCATGATCATTGGTACAGCTTGTGGATGGTATACAAAAGCGATATCTATCACCATATTCACAACTGGTGGAAAGAAGGCTACAACCCCGTTCGTGGCATAGCCGACTGGCCAGGGAATGGAAATCCTGCTAATGGACAGGCTGAGCAATTGGCACCTTACTACGATCGTGACCAGAACGGTTATTATGATCCAATGCAAGGGGATTATCCTTTGATAAGAGGCGACCAATGTATTTATGTAATCTACAACGATGATCTGGAGCACACTGAAACTAATGGCGATAGACTAGGGCTTGAAATTCACGCCATGGCATATGGATTTGATGAACCAGAAGATTCCATTCTGAACAACACTGTTTTTGTGCACTATGATCTTATTAATAGATCTGAAAATTCTTATCATGATTTCTACTTCGGCGTTTTTGCTGACTTAGACCTTGGGTATGCATGGGATGACTATTTGGGCAGCTACATAAAAGGGAGCTCCTTTTATGTTTATAATGGAGACGATGATGACGAGGGAAGTCAATCGATAACTGGTTATGGCCTAAAACCGCCTGCGCAGTCTGTGACTATCCTGGCAGGACCATATATAGACCCTGATCAGGAAGACAATCCAGATGGAAACTGCGATTTCGGCGTAACAGGCACAAATTTCGGGAATGGAATAATCGATGATGAGCGCTTTGGATTGACAAGGTTTACCTATTATACGAATTCTGGAGGACTACAGGGAGATCCATCAATAGCTCCTGAGTATTATTCCTACCTGAATGGTTTTTGGAAAGACGGCACACCAGTGGTATTCGGAGGAAACGGCTATCATCCCAACTGGCAGGAATGGTCGCAATGCAGGTTTATGTTTCCGGGTGATTCAGACCCATTAAACTGGGGAACCGATTGCGAACTGCCCATTGGCGGGTATAATCAAAACGGTCTCTGGTGGACTGAAGAACAAACAGGAAATCATCCTTATGACAGAAGAGGCTTTGGTGTTAGCGGTCCTTTTACATTTTTTCCGGGACAGGTGCAGGAAGTTGAGATGGCGTACATTTATGCAAACAGCTACTATAATGCAGATTCCTCCCGAAAATTGCTACTCAGCTACATTGATACGTTGAGGAACAGAGTAGCAAACGGAGAGATCATCATCCCAAACAACGAACTCAACATCAACGAGAAACAAGCAACGAGAAACGTGATCCAAATTTATCCCAACCCCGCCAGGGAGACGATTTACGTCAAGGGCGCAGAAGAACTGGAAGAAGCAGAATACCGGATATACAATATAATGGGAACTGTTATTCAAAGTGGTAAAATTTCAGCTGAGATCAATATTGCAGGATTGCAGAAGGGGTTTTATATAATTAGCATCATTACAAAAGACGGCAGAAGCAGTGGAAAGTTTATCAAACAATAAAATATTTAACCACGAAGCACCACCTTCGCATAGCTTCGGTGGTCGAGGCACTAAGGATTACACAAAGGAACCACAAAGGGTTTATTAGCCAATTTAAATAAAGGTAAATTGTAGAACCCATATTAGAAGGTATATTTTCGATGATGATAGATCACTCCTCCGCCCAAGGCTTCGGAGTGCAATGGATAGAAGAAGTAATTCAACCTCCAACATCCATCATCTAAAATCAACCTAACACCCAACACCAAACACGCAACACCACAAATGTTCACATGCGAACATTTGAATACGAAAACGAACACTCAGGCCCGAACACTAATCAACCAATTAACCAATTAACCAATTAACTAATAACCTGTTACATAACATGGTACAAAAATTGGTGCATACATGCTGATGCTGCTTCGGATATCTGCTTTCTGCATAATGCTGCTCGCTACCCAGGTGAGCAACATTGAGAACATGTCGGGCCCCTACCTTGGGCAGGAACCGCCCGGGAATGAACCTGTGCGATTTGCGCGGAATATCATCCCTGATGACCTTCACTCGGTGCCTGTATTCTCTGCCGACGGAAAATCCATGTACGTAAAAAGCATGAAAAGCGAAGGCATCCTGGTAAGCCGGGAGAATGGAGGCCGCTGGACCACCCCTGCCCTTTTTATACCCGGCAGCGATCTAAATAATTCAGACGACCCCTGTCTGTCACCGGTCGGGGAACAATTATTCTTTTCATCATACGATAAACAACAGAACAGGGATTACATTTACTATTGCGATTTAAACAATGCCGGAAGCGGCAATCCCCGCAAGCCAGCAGGGAAATTGAATGACCTTGACCTGCACTGGCAGTTCAGCATGGCAGGAAACGGAACTGTCTACTACGCCGCCAATGGAAATATTTATTGTTCGGAATTAAGCAATGGCGTGTACCTGGAACCCTATAAACTCGACTCGTGCATCAACAGTTCATACAGTGAATGCACCCCATATATCAGTCCGGAGGAAGACCTGCTGATCTTTGCACGATCAACTTCGGCTAAACCCGATCTTTATGTCAGCCGGAAGGACAGAAACGGCAATTGGACCGAGGCACAAGCCCTTCCTCAGGGAATTAACACTGATCATCACGAGATGTGCCCGCGCATCACTGCCGATGGCAAGTATTTCTTTTTCATCAGCTCACGCGAAGGCCTGTTCAGCGCATACTGGGTAGATGCAAAATTCATTCAAAAGTATTAATTTAGGCGATGGGCGATAGGTCCTGTTATCACCCTGAACCCTGTCCCCTGCACCAAATAACCAGATATGAAAACATACGCTCTCCTGATCATAGCGCTGATAAGCTTCAATTTAAATGCCCAACACATGGAAACCATTGAAAAAATGACCTGGTACGGTCAGGCTGCCGTAAAGATCGATAATGATGGTCAACTTATATTCATCGATCCGTATCAGCTAACCACTGATGAAAAAGCAGATCTGATCCTCATCACCCATAGTCATGGCGATCATCTGTCATTCCCCGATATTGAGCGGATCGCAGATGAGCAAACAAAGTTTGTTTGCCCCTACGATTGCGCTGAACAACTAAAGGAGGCGGGGTACAAAAATGTCACTCCTGTATCCCCGCATGAGAAGGTGGATATTGATGGAACTGAGATCATAAGTGTACCCATGTATAATATTGTCAAAACCCAATACCATCCGAAGGAAAATAACTGGACCGGTTTTATTATCAATGTCGGCGGAACCCGCATCTATCATGCCGGGGATACGGAGCGCATCCCTGAAATGAAGAAGGTTGAATGCGACATCGTTATGCTCCCCCTCGGACAGGTATACACCATGAACAGTGTGGAAGAAGCTGCTGAAGCGGCCATGGATACGGGAGCAGAAATAGCCATTCCGATCCACTACGGAATGTACGAAGGAAGTGCAGAGGATGCAAAACAATTCAAACAACTGCTCGAAGACAAGATCGAGGTCGTGATCCTTACGCAAACGAAGTAAAACTGTAACGGCCGGTTGACCGTCAGGCACAAAAAAACCCCGAATTTCTTCGGGGGTTTTATTTATTTTTCGTCTGAAGATTTTAGTTGCTTTCCTGATTTGGTTTTACCCTGATCCTGTGGTTTCAGTTCTTCATCATTAACCGGGCTTGGTTTCTGGCCTCCTTTCCCGGATGATGAAACCATTGGATTAACATCTGTATTCCAGATCTCGTTCAGTATCCTGTAGCCGTCGTCGTATTTCTTCCATACCGCCAGGTATTTCCCTTTATCTGAAACTGGACCGGGCATTCCCTTTATCTCCATGGTCATGCTGTAGGTCCCGATCTCTACCAGGACCTCACCGTAGTCAGCAACGCTCTCGGTGGTCATTTTCATATCCGTGACCTTATTCCCTTTTGCACTTGATTCCTTTTGCCTGGCTATCATCTCCTCGCTACCATAAATAATCGGGGAATAATTCGGCATGGAGATCACATGTTTATCATAATAGCTCATGAGCTTTTTGACATCATCCTTGATAATGGCTTCGGCCATTTCATTGTTCATGGCCTGGATCTTCTTTTCCAGTTTGCTTGTTTCCCCCTTCTGGGCAAGCATGCTTACTGCTGCCAGCATCACTATGGCCAGCACCAGGGTTTTCTTGAATAATTTCATCGTTTTTGGATTAGGATTCGTTAATATAAAGTGCGAACAATCTATAAAGGTAGTATCAAAGAGCACCCCTCGTCAAGGATTTGCTCAAATATTAACAATTCCATAACCGTGATCTTCACCAGGTTTTGGATGTTGGAGGTTGCCTGCCTGCCCGACAGGCAAGGATGTTGAGATACTTCAGATATCAGTTATCCAATATCAGAATTCCCTCAGGCCTTAGACCTCAAACCCCAAGCCCACCTTGCGCCCGGCACCAGGAACCTGGTACCTTAAATGATCATACACTTCTGCATTCCCATCCGTCCATCACAGAAAACATAGACATAATATATGCCTGTTGGCAGCGAAACCGGGCTGAATGTTACCTTATTCTTTCCCGGCAGGAATTCCTGCTTTACAATATCCTGCACCATATTACCCTGCTGATTGAACAATGCAATATGCACCACGGACCTGCTTTCGAGATCAAATTGAATGCAGGAAGATGATTTGATCGGGTTGGGACATAATGTAACTTCCATTCGCTCACTCTTTCCCTTCTTTTCGTTAACAGAAGTTCCGCTCTCCACGACATCCCTGATGAGATCGCACATCTCCTGGCGATCATCGCTGCAATTTACACAGGTAATAATTGACTGGTCTTCTGTGGGCGATGAGGAGTTGCCCAGGTAATCAGCACCCGCTGCAAGGTATTCATCCGTATAATCGGCATGCCCCGTGATCTCAACTCCATTGATCACATCGGCAGCAGCCAGTACGCGCACTCCCCTGCACCAGGCTGCAATGGGAATTCCGTTCGACCTGGCCTGGGTAAGTATGCTCATCACGAATGGGCACTCAAGCAAATGCTGGTGAGTACCGCCCGGGACGATTACGATCACATCCCATTCCAGGGCATCATCCAGCTGGTAGGTAAGCAAATCGGGACACAGGATGTCGCAACCCTGCATGCTTGCCCAGGGGCAAGGATTTACTTCCGGTGTACAGCATGCAATACTGATATCCCACCCGTATTCATTAAAATTTTCAAGAATATTGTTCTGGTTGTCATCAATATTCAGGCTGGCTCCATACAGGTCGTCGACCAGCAATAATGCCTTTACTGTTGTCGGGGCACGGGCTTCCCCCGGTGGCGCCATACCCAGTCCTGCATAGGCAAAAAAGCCCAGGAAGACCATTGCGGCAAGGAGCCTGTTTAGTGTTTTCGTTTCCATTTTATTCCGGTTTTATTGTTATACAATAACTATTAGGCGAACTGCATGCCAAACTGTATAACAAATTAATTATGAGGTTTTTAGAAAACCATCTGATAAACATCCCACTTTTTCAATGTGTAATAATGTTACAGCTTGCGGACAGTGTAGTGAGGAAGAATGAACATGGTACAACGAAGGTCTATTCCCAACGGATGGAATCTACCGGATTGCGGCTGGCTGCACGATACGACTGTGCTGCAATAGTTAGGCCGGCTACCAGCATTGCAACGACAGCAGACAACGCAAATATCCACCAGTACAGGGGTGTCCGTGCAGAAAAATTCTGCAGCCAAACATCCATAGCGTACCATGAAAGGGGTATAGCCAGCAGCGCAGCGATAAATATCAGGAAATAGTAGCTTTTTACGAACATTAATATGACCTGAAAAGAAGAAGAACCGAGGACTTTTCTTATCCCTATTTCCCTGCTTTTCTGTTCAGTCATATATGCAGAAAGGCCGAATAGCCCCATACAGGCGATGAACACTGCCAGCAAGGTAAACCAGACAAACACTTCCGATAGCCTGATATCGCTATTGTACAAACGGTTAAAATTTTCACTGAGTATAAAATAATTGAACGGCTGGCCCGGATACAATTCATCCCATTTCTCTTCTAAAAGTTGCATGGTGCCGGCAAAATTAACGGGATTTACCTCTATGGTAATATTACCTGCCCTTCCGGGATCATGGAGAATTAACAAAGGCTTGACACTCTCATGAAGCGAAGCATAGTTAAAATCCTGCACCACGCCAATAATTCTGTATTTAATATCCATTTGTTCCTCTTGCCCCGGAATGGCAACAAACTTGCCCAATGGATCATTCCAGCCGGCCTCCCTTACGAGTGCTTCGTTCACGATCGCGTGCAGGGAATCAACTTCATGGTTCTTACTAAATCCTTGTCCCAGTATCAGGTCAATATCCATAACGTCGAAAAAGTTTTGCTCTACATGTGTAAACAACAGCATCCACATGTCATTCCGTGAAGCTCCCTCAGGGTAAAATGCCCTCCGCAATCGGAAATTCCCGGGATAGGAGGAAGAAGAGGTAACCGCCTCCACGCCGGCTATCTGATTAAATTCACCTTTAGCTTCGGTGTACTTATCGATCATATTTTTCCCGCGTAGCGGGATCACGATCTTATTGTCGAGCGATATCCCTGTATCCTTATTCTTCACAAACTCGATCTGCAGGTAAATGGCGACGGTTCCGCATATGAGGAATATCGTTATGAGAAATTGCAGCGTTACCATCACATTCCGGAACCATGGTTTTCCACTCTTACCAGTGGATCTGCGCTGAATGATGCCAAGCGGGCTTTGCGAAGCGATCACAATTGACGGGTATATGCCCGATAACAAACCCACCACCAGTGTAAGGAGCAGCAGGTAACCGATATAGTGCCGGACATTCCCCATGGTATTATGTATATCGGAGCCTGCAAGCTGTTCAATTTCAGGCAGCATAACCTCTATCATTCCTATGGCCAGGGACATCCCGATGATAGCTGTAAGCACGGACTCAATCATGAACCTGCAAACAAGGTTCCGCCTGAGGGCACCGTAAACCTTCCTGACACCAACCTCCAACAACCTTGTTGAAGCACGTGCAGTTGCAAGAATAATAAAATTAATGCAGGCTATCAGAAGTATGAATGCGGCTACAGCCGTAAAAATATAGACATTATTGATATTTCCGTTTTCGCTTATCTCGTGCCTGAGATGCGAATGAAGATGGATGTCTTTTACAGGTTGAAGATAAAATGAAAATCCTGCCCCGCTTTCCCTTATATCTTCCCCCATATGCTTAAGAACGAGTGAATCCAGTGGTGCTTTAATGTCGTCAGGGGTGTAGCCCTCATGCAACTTAACATAATTAAACGTTACAAAAGCACTCAGCATATTGATGAACCTGTTATAGGGTGGAATATTTTCAAGTGTAGAAAACGACGCAAGGGCGCCGAATTGAATATGGGATGGATAGACCGGGTCCTCGATAACAGCCCTTACCACGTATGATTCACCATTGTCCCAGCTGATCTGTTTGCCGATCGGATCCGTGTCACCGAAAATACGTTTTGCCGAACTCCTTGTCAGGACAAGCGAATAAGGTTTACGAAGCGCCTCTGATGCATCTCCCAGATACGGATCGTACTGGAAGAAGTCGAAGAATGATGAATCGGCAAACATGATGTGGTCGAAATACAATTTCCTGTCATCCCATGTAAAGAGTACCTCCCTCGGATACTGTACCATCCGTGTATAGGATGCGACTTCTTTGATCTCCTGATGCATGAGCACTCCCAGTAATCCGCCTGATACCGCTGCCCTTGTTATGTTCCCTGACATTTCCAGGTCCATGGCAACTCGATACGTATTTCTGTAATCGGGATGATGCCGGTCATAGCTTAGTTCTCCGTAGATATAGATCATAATGAGCATGAACCCGGCAAT
>JAZBOU010000005.1:0-6355 GCA_036351275.1 Bacteroidales bacterium | reverse complement strand
TTGAAATAGAACCCCAGGCTGAACACGGCCAGCGCACTTACCATATGCCACAGGAAATGTGTTCCCTGAGGAAGGATCTCCGGAAAAGGATTCGGAGTGGGATAATCGAGGCTCCTGAAAAGCAAAGCAATGCCGAGGGCTACAAAAGTCAGTATCAAGAGGTGCCACTTATAAAACCTTGTTCTGTAAAGGTATATGAACGATGGAGTTAACAGGCAAAGTCCGATCATCAGGTAGGCCAGATTGGCTGCCAGGTCACCCATGCCGGGGGCATGCAAGGCCATCATAAAGAACGTTGCAGTGATGAACCCGAGCACGACCAGTCCCGAAAGGAATGGCTTTCTTAATACTTTATTCCACATGTACCAGCACAGTATGAGGTTCATGATGAATGCGGGCAGCCAGTCGAGTAAAAGTGCAATGTCGGATGCCCTGAACGCATGATATACCGTTGAGCCAATACCATTCAGAAACAAGAATGGCAGGAATATGGTGATCATCGGATACCGCATATATTGCCCCCGAAGTTTCCATATCCAGAATATAACCGGTATCAGGAAAAACAGGGATGAGAAAGCATTCCAGGGCTCATGTATCCACGCATCCGCATGAAACTCATGATACATCGGACCGGAATCCTGGATGTAATCCTGGGGATTAATATTTGAGAATGCATTTATCATTTCTGTTAAGACGAATATCAATTGTGTTTATTTTGTTGATGTTTTAAACCATGTTCAGTAAACAAATGAAAAGTAGGCCCTGTTCATTATTGCAGCGCCGCTTACCAGTATCCAGTATCCAGTATCTAGTATCACGACCATTTCAATCCCAGTAATACGCATGCCAGTCCCAACAGGGAACTGATTAAAAAGTACAGTATAAATGCACCGTACTGGCCCCGCTGAAGGAACACAAGGTTTTCCATGGCAAAGGTCGAAAAAGTGGTGAAGCTGCCACAAAAACCGATAATACCAAGATACCTGATCTCAGCCGAATACGATTGGTAATGCTGGGCCAGGGCAAAGAATAAACCGATCAGAAAACACCCCAGCATGTTCGCAAGGAAGGTCCCGAGTGCAAAGGAAAGACTAAAATGTTTTACAAGGTATGAAATACCAAACCTGGACATGCTGCCAACCGCTCCGCCAAGTGCAATGTATAAAAATAACCTGCTCATTGTAAGTATGTGTTACAATTAACAGGCGTTATCAGCTTTACGCGGTTCAATTCGGAAAACACCATTTCCTCTGAAACGGCAAAAATAGAATATTTTTTTGGTTAGCCTAACGCCACTCCACCACAGCACCCCTTTCCCTTTTAAGCATATGTTCAGGGATGGATGTTTTAATGCATTCGGCGAGCAATTCGATCATCCTGGTCTTCACATACTTTCGGGTATAGATCAGGCTGACTTCCCGCAGGGGTTTGATCCGGGCGAAACGTTTTACCTGTTCATTACTCTTGCTTTCCAGGACGGCCAGCTCGGGTATAAGCGTGTAACCGCCTTCCCTGTCGATGATCTTCATCAAGGTGTTGATCGATCCGCCCTCAAATTTATAGGGCAGCTTTGTATGCTCGAGCTTCTGGATCTCACAGAAATTCACCACCTGGTTTCGGAAACAATGACCGTCGCCCAGCAGCCACATATCCCCATGATCGATCTTGTCGGCATTGATGATCGACTTTTCAGAAAACGGATGCCCGGGATGATGGTAGATCATCATTTCTTCGTAGTACAGGATTTGCTCAATGATGCCGGGATTGTGGAGGGGTGTGACCACTATACCGATATCAAGCATGTCTTTTTCAAGCATGCGCTCAATGGTTTCTGTAACAGCTTCTTCAACCTTCAGGTCAATACTTGGATGGGCTCTCTTGAAACGGCCTGCAAAAAGCGGTAACAGAAAAGGAGAGATCGTTGGTATTAGTCCAATGCGCAATTCACCTGAAACCTGCTGTTTTATTTCTGATGCAATGGTTTCTATCCGGGATGCTTCCTGCAGGACTATCCTCGCCTGCTCAATAATATATCTGCCCTGTTCTGTCGGGATCACAGGTTGCCTTGAACGGTCGAAAACAATAAAACCAAGGTCATCTTCCAGCTTCCTGACCTGCATGCTAAGGGTAGGCTGGGTTACAAAGCATTTCTCTGCTGCTGTGGCAAAATGCCTGTACGTGTCCAGCGCTGTGATGTACTCTAATTGTATCAGTGTGATCATACTGCAAATATAGATAAAATCTATCAATAAATAAATATAATTGATTTGACATATATCTAATCTATTTTTATTTTTGCAGCACGAACAAAACAAAAATTTAGGTGTTATGAATTATATAGAAGCCAACAATAATAATTCAAAAGATCTGGCGGAAATGTTAAATGACCTGCTGGCAAGTTACCGGGTATTTTACGCAAACGTAAGGGGCTTCCACTGGAATATCAGGGGACAGCAAAAGCTGGTGTGGTTGTATTCGGCCTTTTTAAATAAGTAAATTTTAAAACCAATTAATTAACCTATAAAACAAAAAAAATGGAAAACGAAGCAGTTATGAACCCCATGCCAAGGATTGGCGACATGGCGCCCGATTTTGATGCGGTAACCACAAAAGGGAACATCAAATTTTCTGAATTTGCAAAAGACAAATGGGTGGTATTGTTCTCCCACCCGGCTGATTTTACTCCAGTATGTACTACGGAGATGAGTGGATTTGCCACAAGGAAATCAGAGTTTGATGCTTTGAACACTGAACTCATGGGCCTGAGTATTGACAGCATACATTCACACCTGGCCTGGGTCAACAATGTTAGGGAAAAGACCGGTGTATATTTCGATTTCCCGATCGTTGCGGATATCGATATGAAAGTATCCAAACTTTACGGGATGTTACAGCCGAATGAACATGAAACAGCTGCTGTAAGGGCTGTATTCTTCATCGATCCCTCGAAGAAGATCCGCCTGATCATGTATTACCCGCTGAACGTAGGACGGAACATGGATGAGATCCTCAGGGCACTATATGCATTGCAGGTATCTGACGCACAGAAGGTGGCCCTTCCGCTGGATTGGAAAAAAGGCGAACTGGCCATTGTGCCACCACCTAAAACACTGGATGAAATGAAAGACAGGTTGGAGGGCAACTTTGATGAAAAGATCGACTTTTACCTGGTCAAAAAGAAAGTGGATGCTTAACAGAGAAATAGCATCTCCAGAAATTGAAGCCCTCACTGTACCAGCGAGGGCTTTTTTGTTTTACACATCCTAGATCAGGTCATCACAAAATAAATATTTGAAGGTTGAACATTTTCTGCTAACATTTGTTATAAACAATAAATGTTGACAACAATTATTATGAAACAGGACCTTGCCAGGAATAATCCCAATATGAAAATGGTAGTGAATATACTTCGGGCCGGAAAGATCATAGACCACAAGGTGTCGGATGTTCTGAAGAAGTACGGCGTAACGCACATACAGTTCAATATATTGAGGATACTGGAAGCCAGGATGCCCAAAAAACTATCACTGGGCGAGATACAGGAAGGATTGCTTTTCGAAACATCCGATGTATCGAGGCTTATTGACAGGCTTGTAAAAAATGGCCTGGTTGACAGGACTTATTGCCCGAACAACAGGAGAAAACTGGAAGTGAGCATTACTCCGCAGGGCCAGGATGTGATCCGGAAATCTATGCCCGAAATCGAAAAGAGCATGGGCGGGTATTACAGGGATCTGTTCAACGAAAATGAACGGGACCAGTTAATCGATATGATGAAAAGGATCAGCTGATCAAGAAATTTTTAATTAAACTAAATAGCTAATAACGTAAACAACTTAAATCATGAAAACACAAAAATCAATTTTTATTGCAATACTTGCTCTTGGAATTATTACTGCATCATGCACCCAGGGCGAAAAAAAGCAGAAAGCCAAAGCAGAAGATAAAAACACGTCTTCAATGAGCATTTCCAATGTAACCCTCGATCCTGAAAAAAGCAGAGTGATGTGGGCCGGTACCATGCTTGGCATATATACACATGAAGGAACACTTAACATGACGGAAGCTTCCCTTGATATCAGCAACGGGAAGATCACCGGTGGAAGTTTCACTGTGGATATGAACACCATGGTTGCTACCGATGAAAATTACAACCCCGAAGAAGGCAGTACTCCGGAAAAGCTTATCGGACACCTTAAATCACCCGATTTCTTTGATGTTGAGAACTACCCGACCGCCAGCTTCACCATAACGGGATCCGAAGGGAACACTGTAACTGGTTTGCTCACTCTTCGCGGGGAAACCAATGAAGAAAAGGTTGAAAATGTCATGATGACAAAAGAAGGCGACATGGTGAAGATCACAGGCGACATGACCGTAGACCGCAAAAAATATGGTGTGTCATGGGATTCGCCTGTTCAAGACAGGGTTCTTTCAGATGATATGGAACTCAAAATCCAACTGATCGGTAAATAATTCAGACCATCGGATCGCAAAACCAATCCAAAGCGCTTTGCCTGATAGCGAAGCGCTTTTTTATTTCCATTTTGTGGTGATCTATCCATGCCATATTTTTATGATATGTCTATCTTTAGAATTATTTAACAGCTAATCATGAATAGACTGGCATGGATCGATAATCTCAGGGTAACCATGATCATTCTTGTGGTGGTCCTGCACACAGGCGTAACCTACAGTGGGATCGGTGGATGGTATTATAAAGAGAATGCACATGTGGATACCTTCTCCACACTCTTTTTTGCATTTTACCTTACGTTCACCCAGGCTTATTTCATGTCGCTCTTGTTTATGGTGTCGGGATATTTTACCCAGCGTTCTTTATTACGAAAAGGCACGAAAAAATTTGTTCACGGGCGCTTGTTCAGGTTAGGTATTCCACTGATCGTGTTTATATTTCTAATTCAAGCGCTTGCTGTAAAACTGGCATTTCCTGATGTCGATATCGTGGATTGGTATGTCAACGGACTAAAAAATTTGAATTTCTTAGGATGGACGGGCCCCCTCTGGTTTGTTGAAGCCCTGCTGATCTTCTCGTTTATTTATATACTCATTTTTAAACTCTTCATCCGGCGCAGATTCAAGCTAAATCTGAAAATAACAACATTGAATGTCGTGTTGTTGATCGCAGCTATCACAACAGGTGCTTTTGCTTTGCGACTGGTGTATCCTATAGGAACCGATTTTTACAATTTGCAGTTTGGCTTCTTCTCAGCCTACATTTTTATGTTTGCCATGGGGATACTGGCCTATGCGGCAGATTGGTTTGAGACGATCACATTCAGGGATTCAAAAAAATGGCTTCTTATTTCACTGGGGCTGGGAATACCAGCCTGGTTTGCCATTATGTTTCTCGGGGGCCCCATTGATGGGGTAATGAAAGTTGAAGGAGGATGGAATTGGCCGGCCTTCTTTTATGCACTATGGGAATCTTTTTTCTGTGTGACCTTTATCCTTGCCCTGGTGGGACTGTATAAATACCGGATGGATGTTTCGGGTAAATTCCAGAAGTTTTTGTCTGACAATGCTTTTGGAGTTTTTGTTTTTCACGCACCCATATTGATCGGGACCTCTATGATCCTGAAAGACTTCCCAATGTATCCTGTAGCAAAATTCTTCCTTGTTGCCGGTATCGTTGTACCAGTTTCGTTCCTGGTGTCCTGGCTGATAAGGAGGGTGCCGGCATTCAGGAAGGTATTTTCCTGAAATCCGTCATATGTATTGTCTTTTTTGCTGTCAGAAACGATAAAATAAACCTGCGTTGGCAAGACCCCGGTAGCCATATCCAAGTTCTGCGGTACCTCCAAACTTTTTCCCAACCCTGAAGCCCAGGGCCGTTACGTGGAAATTGAAATGGCTGTTGGGGTCGATATCCCCGGTATCTGTTTCATCAGAGGATGAACTGACCTTGATCAGGGTAGCTCCAATACCGAGGCCCAGGTACATCCCGAAATATTCTTTGTTCAGGTAATCCACGCGGCCTTCAATGCCCAATGTGAACGTATTGTGTTTAATGGTGCCAATGGTCTTGTCATTATAAGTGACGTCTGTTTCAAGCATCTCAAAGCCAAAAACCGGTCCGGCTGATATGACCTTTGAAAACTGATGCTGGTAAGTAAAAAGGAAAACACCGGTTGAGGAATTATTGTATTGAGTTGAATCACCAAACATATCGTAAACGATATCCTCGAATATGGTGCCGAATGCGGTCGATATGTCGTCAGTGGTTGCGATGCCGTAGTTGAGAGAGATTACGTTATAATGTTCCTGTGACAATGCAAATTGAGTGATGCAAATGATCATTGTGGTGATCAACAGCCTTCTGATTTTTTTCATG
>JAZBOU010000004.1:0-2077 GCA_036351275.1 Bacteroidales bacterium | reverse complement strand
TCGGGATCCTGGTCGGGCTTTACATCAGCCTGCAGGTGATCTTCATCCTGGTCGACTGGATACAGGCACTGGATCCCCTCAGCAAGGAAACCTATTCAAGGATCATGGATGCAGAAAAACACCTGCAGGATTACTGGTTCATCTATATTCCCCATGCCACGGCATGGAAGATCGTGCTGGTGGTGGTGCTCTTCACCTTTTTCAAGAACGGGCGCAACTTTGTCCTGTTCATTTTAAAGAAATTCTGGGCCTTCCTCGATATACTCCCCGGGAAGCAAACCAAAGCCTTGCTGGGAAGGTACATGAACCTGGGGCGCTTTGCACTGTATAAATACCAGGCCAGGATATTCGGACAGCTCCGCGACCAGTATCCCAATGGTACCGCCTTCGTTATTTTACCGATGGACATGGCCTTCATGGGAGCCGGGAAAGTGAAATTCAGGAAGCAGTGGCGCAGGCTTAATGATGAGCAACCCGATGCCTATGGCTACCAGATGAGAGAACTGGCTAATATGAAGCAACACTGGCGCTATAGGGATATATTTTACCCCTTCATATCTGTGGACCCGCGCCGCGAAAAAGTGGGTACTGCCGATTTTTTCAACTACAGGCAGGAAAATGGAAAGGTGATCCTTGATGACTGCTTCATAAAGGATTATATCGAAAACAAAAACTTCAGCGGGTTCAAGATCTATCCCCCCCTGGGGTATTACCCCTTCGACGAACGTTTACTGCCATTGTGGAAATATGCTGCCGAAAACCAGATCCCGATCATGACACATGCCTGCCGGGGGCCGGTATATTACAGGGGTAAGAAGAAAAAAGAATGGGACATCCACCCGGTGTTTGTGGAATCGAGGCGAAAAGGATCATATGGTCCATTGCGGCTGATGCAGACAAAGAACAGCAAGTTCACAGAAAACTTCACCCACCCGTTGAATTACCTCTGCCTGCTGGAGGAAGAACTGCTACGGGTACTGGTGGGCAGGGGCTCCGATGACCTGAAGACATTATTCGGGTATACCGATGAGCACACTCCCATGGCACACAACCTCAGTAAATTGAAACTGTGCTTCGGGCACTTTGGAGGTGATGATGAATGGGCGCGCTATCTCGAATCCGACCGCGACCAGTATTCAAAGCAGCTGGTGAAACAACCGGATGAAGGAGTGTTGTTCCTTAATGATATTGCGGGAGCCAATAAGCAGGGCAAGATCGAACAGATCTGGAAAAGTACGGATTGGTTTACCATTATCTGCAGCCTGATGCTGCAGTACGATAACGTGTATGCCGATGTAAGCTTCATATTGAAGACCACAGAGATACAGGCTCTGTTGAATTATGTGCTGCATCACGAGAAGTTATCGAAACGGGTACTTTTCGGCAGCGATTTTTACGTGGTGCGCCATCACAATTCCGACAAGCACATGCTGGCGATGATGCGGGATGAGCTTTCGGAAGAGCAATTTGACCTTATTGCGCGGGATAATCCGATACATTATTTGCGAAGCAAATAGGTGTTCCGCCTCCGTTAAAACTGCGGCGGACGCAGTAGGTGGATTTCTTACTCGTTTCTCGTTACTTGTTACTCGCTACTCGTTTCTTAGGATAATATTTGAAATTCTATATTCTGTATGTGGAATTTGAAATGTGGTTTTCGCTTTTCGGTTTTCAATTCTCGTTTTTCGTGTTTCTCCAACCCCATAGGGGTTGTATATCCGTAGCGAAGCGGAGGATCATATGATTTAGCCCTCCCCCTGGTTAAAGAAGAGAGAAGAAAGAAGATCGGAAAGGGGAGGGTTTGGGAGGGGTTGATTTAGAAGATTGAACGACGTATCGACGTAGTGATGTAGCAGAGAGCCTAGTTTTTTTGTTACTTGATATTCGTTATTTGATACTTGATACTAAAATTCCTTCGCTCCATCTCCTAAATCGTTACGTCGTATACTTCGATCAATAAAAGAAAGTGCTAAGTGCTGGGTGTTAGGTGGATTTTTACTTCATCATTCCATGTTCCCTGTTCGATATTCATTATTCACCACCCCTTCGTTCAATCTCCTAAATCGTTCAATCTCCT
>JAZBOU010000003.1:0-37571 GCA_036351275.1 Bacteroidales bacterium | reverse complement strand
TCAAATATCATCTTCTGAAAACATTGAAGGATTGATGATCTGCGACCAATATGGCAGGCTTGTTTTATCACCACCTTCAGAAAATAATACAATTGATGTTTCTGCTCTTGAGTCAGGGATGTACTTCCTTATCATAAGTACTGAAAAGGGACAGATCAGTAAGAAGTTTATCAAAGAGTGAAATCCTCTCGCCTCAGAAAAGAGTTTATCCTGAGCACTTCACTTCTTTCAGTGTAAACTCCGTCGAGGGAGGTTCACGTTATCACTTAGCTATCTTATTTCCGAACTTCCGTTAGCCGGTCTCCGGTAACCGTTAACCGGTCTCCGGAGACCGGTCACCGTGAAGAACCCCAACGCCGAACACCCAACGCCTAATCATTAATTAATATACAACTGACAGCTATTTAGGCTGATTCTAAATACGTACGCCAATCGCTTTAAATATCCATAATTTTATAATTTTGGAAACAGGTACTTGATTGCTTGTTTCGGGCAGTTAGAGAATACCATCCCGGCGGGGAAAATGTTGTTGTTTTTTATTATTTTTGGCTGGTAACAAGCCAAAACCACAGATTAATGAAAAGAGCACTTTTACTACTGGTAACAATATTGCTGTCAGCAACAGCTGGCGCGCAGTACATCGAAGAAACAGATCAGATCGGCATCTTTGAAAAACTGGATACGATCATCCCTGCTGATGCCATGTTTTACACCGAACAGGGAGAACTGGTACCCCTGGTGTCACTGATCGATAAACCCTCTGTCCTCGTGCTGGTATATTACACCTGCCCGGGCATTTGCAGCCCTCTGCTCGACGGTGTTGCCGATGTGATCAGCAAAATGGATCTGACCCTGGGTGAGGATTACCAGGTACTGACGGTTAGTTTCAACCCCGAAGAAACACCTGAACTGGCCCGCGACAAAAAGGTGAATTATATTAAGCAGGTCAAGAAAGAGATCAACGAGGATGCCTGGATGTGGCTCACAGGCGATAGCGCAAATATTTACAACCTGACAAACAGCGTAGGTTATCATTTCATCAAGCAGGGGCCGGACTACATCCACGCTGCCGCAATCATTGCCATCAGTCCGGAGGCAAAGGTCACACGTTACCTTTATGGCACCTATTTTCTGCCTTTCGACTTGAAGATGGCCATTGTGGAAGCATCACAGGGAAGGTCAGGGCCCACGATCAACAAAGTTTTACGTTACTGCTTTTCCTACGACCCACAGGAGAAGTCGTATGTTTTCAATATTACCAAGGTTACGGCCACTATCATTTTATTCCTGGTGGCAATATTCTTTATTTACCTGCTTTTCAGCAAACGCAAGACATTTGTAAAAAAATAAAATCGAACAGATATGGATGCAGCAAGCCAAGGGCGCGAATATGTGAGTTTCTGGAATACCAGGAAAGGGATATTGTCCTGGATCTTAACACATGATCACAAGCGCATTGCAATATTGTATTTCTGGGGTGTGATCGGATTCTTCATCGTGGCATTCCTGCTCGGGATGTTGATGAGGCTGGAACTCATCGCGCCGGGAGAGACCATCATGTCGGCCGAAATGTATAATGGGGTATTTACCCTTCACGGGGTGATCATGATCTTTCTTTTCATCATCCCTGGAATCCCGGCCATCTTCGGGAATTTTGCCCTTCCGCTCCTGATCGGGGCCCCGGATGTGGCCTTCCCGCGCCTGAACCTGGTATCGTGGTACCTGTATGTGATCGGCGGGTTGCTTGCGCTTGGAACACTGTTCTTCGGCGAAGGCCCTCCCGATACCGGCTGGACATTCTATGCTCCTTACAGTGTTAAAACGGGTACCAATGTGACCATTGCCGTGCTCGCAGCTTTCATACTCGGGTTCTCATCCATCCTGACCGGTTTGAACTTCATCGTAACCATGCATCGCATGCGTTGCCCGGGAATGAGCTGGTTTCGCATGCCCCTGTTCCCCTGGGCACTCTACGCAACATCATGGATACAGGTACTGGCCACTCCTGTAGTGGGTATTACCCTGCTGATGATCGTGGCCGAGAGAACACTCGGTGTTGGGTTCTTTGACCCGGCCATAGGGGGTGACCCCATACTTTATCAGCACCTCTTCTGGATATATTCACACCCGGCGGTATATATTATGGTTCTGCCGGCCATGGGGATCGTTTCCGAGATCATCCCCACTTTCGCAAAGAAGTCGATCTTTGGTTACAAGGCCATCGTGTTTTCCAGCCTTGCCATCGCTTTTGTAGGATATTTTGTGTGGGGGCACCATATGTATACTTCAGGCATGAGCGGAACGGCACTCATCGTATTCTCTCTGCTGACTTTCCTGGTTGCCGTCCCCTCCGGGGTGAAGGTGTTCAACTGGGTGGCCACCATGTTCAAAGGCTCCATCGACCTGCAGCCACCATTCTGGTACGTGATCGCGTTTATATTCCAGTTCATGATCGGCGGACTGACCGGACTGGTGGTAGGTTCACTGGCTACCGACGTGCACGTGCATGATACCTATTTCGTGGTTGCACACTTCCATTACGTAATGTTCGGTGCTACCGGATTTATCTTTTTCGGAGCCATTCATTACTGGTTCCCGAAGATCTGGGGAAAGATGTACAACAAGGCCAGGGCAAATTTTGCCCTGCTGGTCATGTTCATCGGGTTCAATACGCTTTATTTCCCACTCTTCATCGTGGGCATGATGGGCATGCCGAGGCGGTACTATGATTACCTGCCGGAGTTTACTGCCATGAATGTGATCTCAACCATCGGATCATTTATCCTCGCGATCGGCCTGCTGCTGATGATCATCAACCTGATACAGGGTGGCCGTAAAGGCGAAAAGGTGGGTAAGAATCCATGGGGAGGCAAAACCCTCGACTGGCAGACGGATTCGCCTCCTACATTGTATAATTTCGATGAAATACCTACAGTTACGGAAGGACCGTATGTTTACAATAAAAAATAACGAATAATGAACATGGAACATGGAACATAGAACATGAAATGTGAAATGTTAAATTCGAAATGTTAAATGAATATGGACGCAACACATACTGATCACGGGGCACACATGATCCACAGGGATGATGAAGGCTCTCGCATGGGCATGTGGCTTTTCCTCTTTACGGAGGTGATCCTCTTTGGAGGCCTGTTTGCCGTATATGCTGTTTACCGTTTTTTGCATCCGGAAGACTTTCATGCCGCCTCCGCTCAGCTCAACCTGACATTCGGGGCGGTCAATACCGTCGTGCTCCTCACGAGCAGTCTTACCGTGGCCCTGTCGATCTCTGCCATACAGCAGGGGAAAAGAGGTCATGCACTGCTCTTCCTGGGTATCACCATCGCGGCAGCACTTGCATTTATGGTGAACAAATATTTCGAGTGGGGGGCTAAGATCGATCATGGCCTGTTTCCCGGAACAGAACACTTCTTTGAGTTAAATACAGGTGAAGCACAATTCTTTTACCTCTATTACTTCATGACAGGCCTGCACGGCTTGCATGTCGTTGTTGGTGCTATCCTGCTTACGATCATGGGAGTGAAAATAGTGCAACGGAAGATCAACAAAGACAACTTCACATACCTGGAGAACAGCGGGCTTTACTGGCACCTTGTTGATGTGATCTGGATCTTCCTTTTCCCATTGTTATACCTGATAAAATAAATTGCCATGAGCGAACATGCAACACATATCGTACCTTATAAGAGCAATGTGCTGATCTGGATCGACCTGCTTATTCTTACGTTCGTGACGATCGAGATCGCCCAGTTCAACTTTCACGACCTGACGGTGGTAATTGCACTGCTGGTTGCCAGCATGAAAACATACCTGGTCGGGTATTTCTTCATGCACCTGAAGTTCGAGAACATAATGTTCAGGATATTCGTAGGTATCATGGCATTTGTATTTATATCTTTTATGGCCATATTATTCTTTGATTATTCATTCAGATAGGAGGACAAAACTATGTATTCAGGCGCATCAAATTTTGTCGAAGGGGTTGACACCGCCTTTATGGTGATCATCGGGATATCGGTACTGCTACTGATCGCGGTCACCATAGTGATGATCTATTTCATCATCAGGTACAATAAGAAACGCCACCCCAAAGCTGTCGATATCCATGGCAATAACTGGCTGGAGCTGATATGGACGGTGATCCCTACTATCCTGGTCCTTCTTATGTTCTGGTATGGATATATCGGTTATGTACCCATGAAACAGGTACCTGAAGATGCAATAGAGATCACCGTAACCGGCAGGATGTGGAGCTGGACATTCGAATATGACAATGGGAGAAAGAGTGACAAACTGATCGTACCCCATAACAAACCCATCAAGCTTGACCTGGTATCGCAGGACGTATTGCACAATTTGTATATCCCTGCTTTCAGGATCAAGGAGGATGTGGTGCCGGGTGGAGATAACTTCATGTGGTTCGTGGCACAGAAAAAAGGTTCGTATGATATTCTATGCGCCGAATATTGCGGGCTGAGGCATTCCTATATGATCACAAAGCTGGAAGTGGTATCCCCGGAGGAATATGAAGAGTGGTACGTGCTTCCACCCGACAGCATGATGAACCAGGTAGATATGTGGTATGACATTACCAGGGCCAACGGATGTATCGGATGCCATTCTACCGACGGTTCGAAACTGGTCGGTTCTACTTTCAAAAACCTTTATGGCTCCGAACAGGTCGTCGTAGTGGACGGGGAGGAAAAGACCATCACCGTTGACAAACCATACCTGCGCAGGGCGATTTACGATCCGAATGCTGAGGTTGTCAAGGGATACATGGTAGGAATTATGCCAAACTACACGAATCAGATCAGCGAAGAGGATGTAGAAAAGATCATCCTGTACATTAAATCACTTTCCGATGCAGGAGGCGAAGAGTAGGGGCGGGGCCCTTGCTGCCATTATTGAACTCACGAAGGTTAAGATCACCGTCGCGGTTACACTGAGTACACTTACCGGTTATGTACTTTATGCCGGAGCTATTGATGGGACTGCCATCTGGGCTTCGCTTGGTGTGTTCTTGCTTGCCTCCTCCTCAGCGGCGCTGAACCAGGTACAGGAGCGCCGAACCGATACCCTGATGAGCCGGACCCGCAAACGTCCCCTGCCATCCAAAAGGATAAGCGTAAAGAGTGCTTTAATAGTAGTGCTGTGCCTTCTACTGGCGGGAAGCCTGATCCTTTATTTTATGACCAGTAAAATAAGTTTTGGTATCGGCCTGGTAACCTTGCTATGGTATAACCTGCTCTATACTCCCCTGAAATATCGCAGCGTTTTTGCGCTCATCATTGGCTCGGTGATCGGTGCTTTACCCCCGGTCATTGGTTTTACTGCGGCAGGTGGTGATGTCTTCGATCCAACAATTATTTTCCTGGCATTCTTCATTTATGTCTGGCAGGTACCTCATTTCATAATGCTGCTCCTGCTATATGGCAATGATTACCGAGATGCCGGATTGCCCGTCCTGACAACGTATTATCCGGATGAAGTGATAAAACGAATTATTTTCGTCTGGATACTGGGAACGATGATCCTGGGTTTCATGCTGCCATTCATGTGTAGACTGCAGCATCTTACCATTATTGTATTTATTATGCTTCTTTCGGCCGGATTGATGATATCGATGATCGGCTTGCTGTCGAAAAAACGCCTTTTCAGGGTGAAGCTAAGTTTTATTTTTATGAATATTTACCTGGTGATCGTATTGGTGCTTATTCTAATTGACAGCTTGATTTGAGGCCTAACCCCCCATGTTCCCTAGCCTGCCTTGTAGATCTTAAACACCAGCATCAGCACATATCCTATTGCCAGCAGTATCCCCCCGAGTGTACCGAAAAATAACCCCAGGAGCCACAGAGGCACATAATCATTGTTCTTCCAGAGTTGACGGTCTTCATTCCAGTATGTTTCCTTAACCGTACCCCATGCAATATCTTCCGTGGTTTCGGCGGGATTGAATTCAAGATCTTCAACCCTGGCAATAACTGTGAGAATGCCATCTTCGCCGGGAAGGTCATCAGGGAATGTAATGCTGACCGTTCCTTCTTCGTTGGTGTAGTTCCTGCTGCCGCCAATAAGCATATCGGCAAAATAACGCCTGACGAAGAAATTAACTTTAATCTCATTCGCCGGTGTGGTCTCTCCGTTCTCCAGGATTTCATATACCCTTGCGGTGACCATGTTCAGGCTGTCGCCTTCTTCAAATTCCATAACGATGGTGGCATCCTTCCTGACAACATCAACTTTTACTTCGGAGAATGTCCGGATATAGTTTATCACGTTCCACAGTTCGGATTCCGGTGCAGCCCTGAAGCTTGGCATCTGCCCGCGTCCCTGCTGTAATTTATAAAACAATGCACCGTCTGTCTGATCGATGAATTTCTTCGCGGTAAAATCACCGGAGGGGATCACTCCGTCACCAAGGCCGGATTCGCCATGACACGCTTTGCAGTTGAAGTCGTAAAATGCTTTTCCCTCCTCAAGGCTTTTTTTATCTGGCTCCACCGGGTTTTCAATCTCGTTCGCTTCAGGCGGAACATCCCAGGGCGGAAATTCGGCAAAAACCACAATAACGAATGCACTGATGAAAATGCTTATGGCGATGAATGGCTTGATATTCTTGTTCATGACCGGTCTTTTTTTGATCATTTGGATTCTTTTTCGGTTTTGTCGAGCACTACTTTTTCATGCGGGTTTGCATGTCCATGTTCTTTGGCTACTTCCCAGACAGGGACGATGGGGAAGAATTTCGCAAACCATGTGATAATGAGCAGTACAATCGCAATGGTCATTGACGTGATAGCGATCTCGTAATAGGTCGGGATATAGTGTGTCCAGCTCTGGGGTACATTCTGTATCGGAAGCGTGGGTGTGAACTGCGTCGGGATGACGATCAGCATACGCTTGGTCCAGGCAAAGATGATGACCATGATCGATAGTATGAACATCGGCAGCGGTTTTCTGAAAGGTTTAAATATCAGCAGGAAAGTCGGAAGGAGCAGTCCCCCGATCTGTGTTGCCCAGAAAAGGGGTGCTTCATGGCCGACAAAGAGGTCCATCAGGTGTTTCCCGTCAAGCTGTTGCATCTTGTAACCCGGAACGAGGTATTCATTGATGTTGAAATACAAATATACCAGCCCGGTTAGCACGAGCAGCTTGCCCATCATGTCGAACTGTTTGGCCGTAATATATTTTTTGTAGTCGGGTCTGGTTTTCACAAATACGTACATGGCCGCGATCACTGCGGCTGCACCGACCATGAAGGCTCCTGAAACGAAATAGGGCCCGAAAATGGTGCTGTCCCACCCGGCCCTGCTGTTCACGGCAAAAAGCCATGATGTCACGGTGTGGATGGCAAAAGCCACCGGCATGATCACAATACACATGATCCAGATGGCCCGCTTGAGCAGTTTCCATTGCTCGGGAGTTCCTTTCCAGTTCAGGGATAAAACATTGTACATCCTGCGCTGCCACTTCGGCCTGTCGGTAAGGGTGTCGCGCATGATGGCCAGATCGGGTATCATAGGCAGGTACAGCAGGATGATGCTGATCAGGAGATACATGTTCACTACCGTAACATCCCACACGATGGGCGATTGTATCCTTCCGTGAAGGAAGATATTCAGCACCCTGTCGGGGCGGCCCATATCAATGATAATGGTTACCGCAGCAAGCAATACGGCTGCAACGGCAATGATCTCTGCGATCCGGGTGATGGGCGTGGCCCATTTGATATCCAGTAATTTAAGGATGGCGGTTACAAGGGAGCCCACAAGGCTTACGGCAACCAGGAAAACGAAGTGGCCAATATACATCCCCCATGATGAATAGTCGCGCATGGCCGTTACCCCCAGCCCTGTGAAAAGCTGGTAAATGTATGCCATCAGGCCAACTACGATTATCATGACCAGGAAGCGGGTCCACAACTTATTCCTGAACTTCTCATCCCGTATGGGGTTGACCAGGTCGCCGGTGATCTGCTTCAGGCTTCTTTTGGGTATATCTGTAGTTTCAGCAGACATAGCTTATTTTTTTAATGTGATGAATGTGTTTCTTGATCGGGTGCCGTTTCAAGGGGCTTTTCCTCCTCCAGCCAGATTTTTTCTTTCTGGTAAGGGAAACGCCTGTTCTTGGGTGGAAGATAATATACCTGTGGTTTGGTACCTAGCTCTTCATGCATTGTATAGCCGGCATTGTCGCGCAACAACTCGGAAAAACGCACGGTTTCGCCTGTCGTACCATTGGTAACAGCATCTTCCAGCTTGTCGCCAAAATAATATACCCCGTTGGGACATGCTGAAACGCAATAGGGGAGTTGCCCCTTGCGCAGGCGGTCTGCACTGAAAAGGCATTTGGAGATGGTCCCTCTTTTCTGAGGTACATTTAATTCCACATCATAAACCCGTTCTTTTTCTTCCTCTGTTAGATCGGGTTCGAACCAGTTGAATATCCGGGCGGAATAGGGGCATCCTGCAATACAGAAGCGGCAACCGATACAACGGAGGTTGTCGATAAGGACGATCCCGTCTTTACGCTTAAAAGTGGCATTTACCGGGCATACCTTGGTGCATGGAGGATTGTCGCAGTGATAACAGGGCTTCGGCATGTAGTAGGGCGCTGTATCTTCGGTATCCTGCATTTGCAATACGTTGATATGATGCTGCTCCGGCCTGAGTTCGTGAGCACCCTGGCAGGCCTGCATGCATTTGCGCGCATTTTTACATCGCGCCAGGTCGATCACCATCACCCAGTGATGTCCTACCAGCCCTTCGCGGCCTCTTTGTTGCTTAATGCTGAGTTGTTCATCAAAGGGAAGTTCTTCGGCTCCTGCTGCCGGTTGAAGTTTGTTAGAGTCGACCTCGACAAGCTTTCCGTCGGTGGTCATTACCTTGACTTTTTCACCTTCTTCTTCGGCTCCACCACTGCAGGCTGAAATGAGGCCACTACCCGCTACCGCACCTGCCCCGAGAACCAGGCCGGAACGCAGGAAATCCCTGCGGGATGCCTTGTCGGTTGATTTTTCCTTTTTCTTCATGAAAACGAATTCCTAGATAATTTACCAAGGGTAAATATAAATGAAAAAAGAAAACCACCAACAATTTAGGTATTCAAATACCTGAATAGGATGTGATTTAAAAAAGTTCTAAATAAGGGATTTTACCAGCTTCCTCCGGCACCGCCACCGCCAAAGCTACCGCCTCCAAAACCACCGAAGCTGCTTCCGCCACCGCCCCAGCTGCTGCCGGATGATCCACCCCACCTGCCAGCGCTCCCACCCATCATGCTTCCGAGCCAGAAAGCGGTCCAGGGCGACATGCTGCGGCTGCCAATAGTGCGCGATCTGCGCGATGCCCTGCTAATCAGGATAAAGATCAGGATGAAGATGAAAAAAGGCAGTACTGCCCACCAGCCTGCACCATTGCTTTTTGCATATTCGTCTGAATTGTATTCACCTGCAGCCAGTTCCATCAGTACTGTCGTACCTGCATCGAGACCACCGAAATAGTCGTTGTTCTTAAAATGCGGGATCATTTCCCAGTCAACGATCTGCCCTGCGGTGATGTCGGGAATGGCCCCTTCAAGGCCATAGCCCACCGATATGAATGCCTGCCCGCGATTGTTGCCTATCTTGGGTTTGACCAGCACTACAATACCGTTATCGAAGTCACCCTGGCCTACGCCCCATTTCTCGCCAATTCCGGAAGCATAGGTTTCAGGTGTGTACCCGAGCAAATTATCGGTGATCACCACAAGGATCTGGTTGGAAGTAGTATCATTGAATCGGACCAGTTTGTTTTCCAGTGCTCTAACTTCGGCAGGAGCAAGTATACCGGTGTAATCTACTACCAGCCGGGGAGGCGAAGGCCGCTCGGGCAGATCCTGGGCTCCTGCTAAACCTGTAAATAGTAGCACAAAAAAGAAAAATATGATATATCGTATTGATCGCATGCGTAATCCTATTTTTTCCCGAATGAGATCTCATCCGACAATTCGTTCACGTCGTTAGCCTGATGAGGAAAGTGTTTCTTGAGGTGAGTGCCTGTCTGTGTAATGCCGTCCACCAGTCCATCGGTAAACTTTTCCTCTCTGAAAGCATCCAGCATATCAGCTTTTATCCTCTCCCAGAAATCATCAGGTACAACCTTGTTGATACCTTCATCCCCGACAACGGCAAATTTTCTGTTCTTCACCGCCAGGTAAAAGAGCACCCCGTTGCGCAGCTCGGTTTCGTGGATCTTGAGTTTTTTGAACACCTTTAATGCTTTCTCCATTACATCGCCTTTACATTTGGTGTCAATATGTACCCGTATCTCTCCGCTGGTATCCAGCTCGGCATTCATTATGGCCTGCTTGATGTCATCGATCTGTTCCCGGGTGAAAAAGTCCTGTGCTGTTTTTCCCATGTTAAATAAATTAGAGGTAATCACCTACATCAGGTGCTTCTTCAGCTCCTTCCTGGGCTTCGAAATATGCTTTCGGTTCAAAACCGAACCACGAAGCGAGCATACGCGGGAAGAACCGCTTGATATATGTGTTGTAATCCCTTGTTGATTCGTTGAACTTTCTCCTGGCATTGCTGATGCGGTTCTCAGTACCCTCCAGCTGCCGCTGCAGGTCCATATAGTTCTGGTTTGCCTTCAGGTCGGGATATTTTTCAACCACAACAAGCAACTTCGAAAGTGCTGAGGTCAATCCCTCCTGTGCCTGCTGGAACTGCTGGATGCTCTCCGCATTGAGGTTGCCGGGATCGATGTTCACAGAAGTTGCCTTGGCCCTCGCTTCAACCACTTCGGTAAGTGTTTCCTGCTCGTACTCGGCATATGATTTTACGGTCTTGACAAGGTTGGGTATCAGGTCAGCCCTGCGCTGGTAGTCGTTCTCTACCTGCGACCATTTTTCAACGACTGTTTCATCCAGCCGGACCATCTTGTTATAGGCCGAGATCCCGGAGACTAAAACTACAAGGCCGAAAACAAGGATCAGGCCGATAATTATAATTCCTGTTAGTGTTGCTGGTTTCATATTTGTTGGCTTAAAATTAGTCGATCAGTTCAATACTTCTTTTTACAAACTCGGTGAGGGCCTTCCCTTTCAGCATATTCTGTGACAGAAGTGCCAGGTCATAAGCCTGTTTGATCACTTTATCCTGGTTTTCATCTTTCTTTTCAGAAAGTATCTTGCCCATCAGCGGATGGTTGGCATTCACCACAAGGTTGTATTGATCGGGGAAATTTTCCATTCCCATCATGCCTCCGCCAAGTGCCGACATGTCCTTCATCCTGCGCATGAACTCAGGGCGTGTGATCATGAAAGGTACATCGTTTTCGCTTAGGTTTTCAAAAACAACCTGGAATTGTTCCTTATTTATGTTTCGCTCTATTGCCGGTTTAAGGTTTTCTTTCTCTTTATCGTCGAGTTTGGAAGGGATCTTTTCTTCTTTATTGATGAGCTTGTCAACAGTATCTGAATCAACACGGGTAAAGCGTGTTTTTCCATCCTTCTGCTCCATGTTGTTGATGAAATGGCTGTCGAGAATGCCATCAAAGATCAGCACGTCGTACCCTTTCTCTACAGCTGACTCAATATAGCTGTGCTGATCATCAACATCGCTGGCATAGAGCACGATCAGGTTTTTATCCTTGTCGGTCTGCTGCTTTTTGATATGCTTTTCATATTCATCAATCGTGAAGTATTTTCCTTCAGTATTCTTATATAACATGAATTTTTTGGCCCTCTCAAAGAACTTTTCCTCCGTGATCATTCCGTATTGAATGAAAACCCTGATATCATCCCATTTCTTTTCAAAGCCATTTCGGTCTTTTTTGAAAAGTTCTTCAAGCTTGTCGGCAACTTTACGCATGATATAGCCTGAGATCTTCTTCACGCTCGCGTCGCTTTGCAGGTAAGAACGGGAAACATTAAGGGGTATATCCGGAGAGTCGATCACCCCGTGGAGCAGGGTGAGAAAATCGGGAACGATACCTTCAACCGAGTCGGTTACGAATACCTGGTTGCAATAAAGCTGTATCTTATCCTTCTGTATTTCCACATTGCGCTTTACCTTGGGGAAATAAAGTATCCCGGTGAGGTTAAATGGATAATCAACATTAAGGTGGATCTGGAAGAGGGGCTCCTCAAATGTCATAGGATAAAGCTCCCGGTAAAACTTCTTATAGTCTTCCTCACTGCAATCGGCAGGTGTTTTCTTCCAGAGGGGATCTGTATTATTGATGATCCTGGGTTTTTCAATCTCGATGGTCTTGTCGTTGCCATCCTCGTCCTTCTCACCTTCCACTGTTTCGGTTACTTTTTCTGTACCAAACCGTATCGGTACCGGGAGAAACTTGCTGTATTTGTTCAGCAGTCCGAGGATACGCGATTCTTCCAGGAATTCTTTCGATTCATCGTCGAGATAAACAATGACATCTGTTCCCCGGTCATTTTTGTCGGCCTCATCAAGGGTGTATTCCGGACTGCCATCACATTCCCACTGCATGGCTTTGGTCTGTCCGCCTTTCTTATAGGTCTTGGTACGAATGACCACCTTGTCGGCTACCATAAAGGCTGAATAAAAACCCAGGCCAAAATGACCTATGATAGCATTTTGCTCGGCTTCTGTCTTCGTTTTGAATTTTTTTACAAATTCCTCTGCACTGGAAAAAGCGATCTGGTTGATGTATTTGTCAATCTCCTCCGCATTCATCCCGATTCCACGGTCACTGACGGTAATTGTACCTGCTTTTTTGTCAACCTCAACATTAACAGCAAGGTCGCCGAGTTCACCGCTGAACTTGCCAACAGAAGCAAGGGTCTTGATCTTCTGTGTAGCATCAACTGCATTGGAAATAAGTTCTCTCAAAAATATTTCATGGTCTGAATAGAGGAACTTTTTAATGATCGGAAAGATATTCTCAGTTTGTACGTTGATCTGTCCTTTTTGCATTTTTATCGTGTTTTTGTTTTGCAGGATACAAAATCAAAGGTTGTGCCATGCAATACATTCTGCCATTTTGACGTGTTTTGTACTTTTGCAGGGCATGGGAACAATTATCAACGTTGCAGCCGTGATCGTTGGAAGCCTGATCGGACTGCTGATCAACAGGAAACTTCCACAGAAGATCGTTACTATCATCTTCCAGGTTATGGGGCTATTTACGCTTGTGCTGGGAATCAGCATGTCCCTTAAAACAGAACACTACATAATTGTGATAGCAAGCCTTGTGCTAGGTGCTGTAATTGGTGAATGGATCGGTCTGGAAAAGTATATGAACCAGTGGAGCGAGAAGCTGAAATCAAGGTTGAAATTCGGTAACGATAAGTTTACCGATGGCCTGGTAACCGCCTTCCTGCTTTATTGTATGGGCGCTATGACCATACTGGGAGCCGTTGAAGAGGGATTGGAAGGTACATACGATATTTTGCTGATGAAATCATTGATGGACGGTGTTTCGTCGGTCGCGCTGGCTTCCGCTCTGGGAGTGGGTGTGATATTCTCGGTTATTCCCATGTTGGTATACCAGGGAGGACTCACATTGTTTTCTGCTTACGTTGAAGAACACTTTACCGAAGTGATCATAAGCGACCTGAGTGCAACAGGTGGGATCCTGCTTATCGGTCTCGGTATTAACATTCTTGAAATTAAGCATTTGAAAATACTGAACATGGTCCCTGCCCTGGTAATCGTTGTAATACTTTCGTACCTTATCTACTAGACTATATTTTGATTAATTTCCTGGTGCCGCTGGTATGGCCATCCGATACCCGTATGATATAACTTCCACTTGCCAGATTGGAAACATTCATTTCTACTTCCGTACCGGGGGGGAAATATTGTGTTTGTATCAATTCCTGTGCAAGATCAAAAAGATCTACCGTGATACCGCGGCTTAAGGGTGTACCCAATTGAATCTGAACGCGTTCATGAGCAGGATTGGGAAACACCGAAAACAGAAGCTCGGGAAGCAGTTTACTGTTCACGATCGTGGTTTCGTTAATAGTGGATCCTTTGCTTTTTGAGTTTTTTGCATTACAGGAAAAGTTCATTTCAGGATCCACTTTTATGCTGAGCAGGGATCCGGCAAGGGCAGAAAAACCCGCCCTGAGCAAAACCATTGCTGATGCCCTTATATCCAGCTTTCCACCCCGGTGTACAATAACATCCCCTCTGGGGATCAGGGATGTTACGGAATTGCCTGCCGCAACTTTCTTTCCCAGCAATTCCCAGTAGCCGATAACATTCACATGCTGGAAATATGTGTTGGTAAGGATCACTTCATTCACAATATCTTCAAGGATATCACCGGGAAGCACATCGTGCCAGCTTGTTTCCGCTGGCTCTATGCAAACATCGAACATGCTGTTGCCATTCCTGATATCCAGGGCACTGTAATATGGGATATAGGCAGGATCGGTAAAACGTTCAAATTCGATGGTCGGATAATACAGTGGCTGGGCAATAGGGATCAGTAATTGGATCCACCAGTAGCTGGCCTGTTTGATGATAGGCGACATGCTTGTAAGGTCCTTTGGCAACCAGGAACCGGCCAGGCTCTCGGCTTCTGTCAGGTCAAAGGTCTTTATGGTGCCGTTCAAGGGCCCGGTGTGGTATGTGACCTTATACCAGCAGCCTGAATTTGGATTGGGGTCGTCAGTTGAGAAAGATACACCTATGTTTTTTGTAAGATGAGGATAACCGTCTCCGTTCATGCTGTTCAGTTCGTTATAAAAGGCCTGGTGCACCGCCCCTGACGGGTCATAGGCATTGTAAATGAGCATTTGCCGGGCTGCCTCATTGCTTAGTGCATGCTTGGCAAAAGCATCATCTCCCTCATTGGCTTTCTTGAAATTTTGCAGGGGCTCTGATACCACAGCACCCTGGTGGGGTGAATCGATCGCAATGAACGTATGCACAGGTAAAGGATCTCCGTCGCGCTCTGCCCTGGCAAGGGCATACCTCGATATGATCCCACCCATACTGACACCTCCGGCCACGATGAGTTCGTCTCCGTAAAGACCCGAGATATAGGATACCGCCGAGGCAAAGATGGATGCATTATTCCTTATATTCTGAGTACCGTATCGATTATCGAGCAGGAAAACATCATACCCGTTGTCATTGAAACATTCAATCAGCTTTGATGCTGCATGATAGTACATCTCCTGTCCGTTCGTATTATAGGCATCAAAACCCTCGGAAAATACGATGGCCTTAAGACCGCTCGGATTGTTGCCCGCCCATTTCCTCAAGCTGTTTCCGATATTGTCTTTGTATAGCTTTTGTGATGCGGGAATAACCTTTATGTTGTATTCGCGAAGGCGGATGGTACCATCGAAAAAAGTTATCCGGACTTTAAGATTGTAATTGCCGACCTCAGGGAAATGCATGGAAGAGTTATACCATACCACATCCTGTCGGGCCGAACCGCTGTAAATTATGGTATATCCATTGTCATCGATGTTCACTTCCACCTGGAGCATATACATCAAAGCAGCCGCGGGTGAAAAACGGCTTGTAAAATTGATGTAATTGTTGGCCTGCTGGATATACACAGGAATGACATCGGCATTCAAAACGCAGAGATGAACACCCTGCGAATTGTTGCTTATCTCGTTCCACTGATAGAATTCCGGGTCATTGGGAGAATTTCCACTGATCACATATGCCGTCGACTGTGCTTTCCAGTCTTCGCATAGCTGCGCATGGCAGCTGATCGTCAGGGCTGTCGTAAATATTAGTAAGGGTAGTGTTGATTTCATGGTAAATTATAGTTTAATTCCGAGTTTAATGTTTAAGTCGAAGCTGGGGAACCATTTCGATCCGCTTTCATAATCTTTGTCATACGGGAATTCATGCTGCCCGGGCTCACTGCCTTTTTTGTCTTTATGCCAGCTGCTTATATACCTTAGTCCAATCCCCAGTTCCGGATCGAAATACAGGGGCCCGGCAATCCGCAACTGGTAACCCGTCATAACATGAAAGGTTCCCATGTTCCTGTATACAGAATAGTTGTTTGGTATTCCATTGTCATATGTTTTATGCATCTCAGCCCGTGTATACTGGTAAGCCAGCCGGGGTCCGACATGGAATCCGCTAAAGGCTTGTTTTCCGGCATACAACCAGAACCTGTGATCAGCCGACACCGTGAAACCCACCGTCTTCTCTGTTTCTACTGTGTAGTACGCTCCCCCACACGATTTGCATGGGAAAATGAACATGGCATCGAAAGCCAGGGTCATGTTGCTGCCGTTCCTTGCCTCAGCGCCCAGCCGGATACCCGCACTGTTGCTTACCTGATCACCCAGAAGGCTGATCACATCATATTTGATGATGAAACCATTCTTTACACCTTCCTGCGACCATATTGGATGAAATGCTATGAACATGATGATAACCAGGATGTTAAATTTCTTCATGGGGTATTTTTTTAAGGAAATATTTTATACTTACTAGTTTCTTGTCTTACCTTCCAGATCTTTGATACGGGATTCCTGCAAAATGATGTACAGGGTGAGTTCCTCAATTTTCCTGAGAAGCATGCTTTGCATTTCACCTAAATTCAATCCTTCTTCTTTGACATGCTCAGCAAGGGGCATTCCCGGCAGGTGTTTGTTTTGCCGTATGTATTGATCAAGTTTTTTCAACGGCAAGAGCTGGTAATCCTCCTCGAAAACATAATCGGGCCAGTCTTCCCTCAGTTTAACGGTCACTTCTTCGGCCAGCACGCCACCATCCACGGCCAGCTTATAGCCATAATTCTGTGTTGTGCCTATACCCACATAGCCATCCACACGGTATATATCATTTCCGATAACGGTCCAGTCGTTGTCATTGAATATGCGGGGGTCGACCCAGTATGCATGGCCGTCTCTGTCTGCACGGAGGACCCAACCTTCAATATTCTCTTTGTATAACTCACTGTCGTATAGGATGAATTGCTTCGTAAACGTGCTTCCCTGCACATCGAGATCATAATCCGGGCGCAGGGTTTTTATTCCAACCTTCCCCGATTCGAAAAGGTAATTGTTCTCACTCATGAAGATCATGCCTACATCATCGACACATTTAAGACCATGGTTTTTGTTTCCCAGCCAGAAGTTGAGATTCCGGAAATTCTCCTGTTCAACATAAAGCCCTGCACCTTCTCCGTGTTCGCTTCGAATATGCAATTTTGCTTCAGGAGCTGTTACATTTCCTATCCCGATCTTTCCTGTTCCATTCCTGGATAATGAGGGGCTCACGAACAATGTGGGATAGATGCTGTTGAAGCCGACCATCAGGCTGTTGTCAATATTGTTTTCAAGGAGGTCGTCCGGATTTTCACCAAAGCCTGCACCAATGATCATCGATCCCTGTCCCGGGCTGTATGCACGTGAACCGAGCACCAATGATCTTTCGCCTTCAGCATGTATCATGCTTCCGATACCTGCCGATTCCATACCGGATGCCTGCACATTCATTCCACAGGCAAAAGAAGCCCTCCCGCTGGCAATATTATTGACCCCGATGGCACTGCTTGCCAGGTGATGGTTCGACTGTGAGTTCCTGCAATTCGTGCATTGGGCAAAAATCGCGGACCCGCCGATAAAAGCGGTGTTTAACACCATAAGTAAAATAATCGTAGTAATGCGTTTCATGATCGTTCGTATTTAAATTAGTACAAGATGAGTCGTGGAGGAAGTTCTCTTAATGATTAATACCGGAATTTGAAAAATGTACACAGCCTGAGCGGAAATATTTTTTAATTTAGCTTCATTAAAATCATTCAAAAACCAAATGTTATGCATGATATAGATTGGGGAAGCCTCCCTTTCGGCTATTTCAAAACCGAGTATAATGTCAGATGTTATCACCGAAATGGTGTATGGGGAGAGATAGAGGTCTCATCCTCAGAGTATATTAACATACACATGGCCGCAACATGCCTTCATTACGGGCAGGAAGCCTTTGAAGGTATGAAGGTATTCCGCGGAGCGGATGGCAAGATCCGTGTTTTTCGATGGGAAGAGAATGCCAAACGCATGATCCGTTCTGCGGAAGGCGTTATGATGGCGGAGCCGCCAATGGAATTATTCCGTGAAATGATGCTTAAAGTTGTTAAGCTAAACGAAGAATATATACCACCCTTTGGAACAGGTGCCGCCCTCTATCTTCGACCCTTGCTGATCGGTACCGGTCCACAGGTCGGGGTGAAACCAGCCGAGGAATATATGTTCATGATCTTTGTAGGCCCTGTAGGACCCTATTTCAAAGAAGGATTCCACCCTGTAAAAATGCAGATCGTCAGGGACTATGACCGCTGTGCACCACTGGGTACCGGTCATATCAAAGTTGGGGGGAATTATGCTGCCAGCCTGAAGCCGGCTGCAAGGGCAAAGCAAGAAGGCTTTGCCTCGGTCATATTCCTGGAAGCAAAGGAAAAGAAATACATCGATGAGGCCGGCCCGGCTAACTTCTTCGGGATCAAGGGAAACAAATACATTACCCCCGACTCGCATTCCATCCTGCCATCGATCACAAACATGAGCTTGCGGCAGCTGGCAGAAGACATGGGTTTTGAAGTAGAACGACGCCATGTAACAGTAGAGGAGCTTGGTGAGTTCGAAGAGGCGGGTGCCTGCGGTACAGCGGCTATCATTTCACCCATCAGGGAGATCTTTGACCGCGAAACAGGTGCGAAATATACCTATGGTGATGGTGAAGCCGGACCTGTCTCTACCAAACTGTACAATAAACTGCGCGCGATCCAGTATGGTGAGGAAGCTGACCCTTACGGCTGGACAATGATAATAGAGTAGAAGCCTGAATTACATCCCTGCCTTTGTCAGGATTTCATCCATTTGTTGCTGAAGTTTCATTGCTTCATGCCTGGCCCGGTCTGCGAAATCAGTGCTTTTGCCGGCATAGATAATTCCCCTGGAGGAGTTAACGAGCAAACCGCAATCCTTGTTGAGTCCGTTTGCCGCCACTTCTTCCAGGCTGCCACCCTGGGCACCTACACCGGGAACAAGCAGGAAGTGATCAGGAACGATCCGTCGGATGCCGGCGATCATTTCAGCTTTTGTAGCCCCTACCACATACATGATGTTCTCATCGGTTCCCCACTCAAGGGCCCTGGAAAGCACCCGCTCATATAAATATTTTCCGTTCCCGGTCCTGATCATCTGGAAATCGTCGGTTCCTTTGTTTGACGTCAGTGCGAGCAATACGATCCATTTGCCTTCTTTTTCAAGGAAAGGACTGACCGAATCCTCACCCATATAGGGTGCAACTGTTATACTGTCGAAATTAAGTGTTTCAAGAAATGCTTTTGCATAACGGCCCGAGGTATTCCCGATATCACCCCTCTTTGCATCGGCAATGGTAAAAACATCTTTATCCTGCAGGTATGCGATCGTTTTTTCCAGGGCTTCCCAGCCTCGGGTTCCATAAGCTTCATAAAAAGCAATGTTGGGTTTATAGGCAACGGCAAGATCATGCGTCGCGTCGATGATCGCCTTGTTAAACTCGAAAATGGGATCTTCCTTTTCAAGCAGGTGAGGGGGGACCTTGTCAAGATCGGTATCCAGCCCGATACATAAAAAGCTTCTTTTTTTCCTGATGATGGAGATTAATTCCTGCCGTGTCATATCGCGTTATTTGTTAAGTTCCTGTTTTAACCTTTCTGCATTCTCTGCCAGTTGCAGCTTGTCAATGAGTTCCTGCACATCCCCATTAATAATATCATGCAGGTTATAGAGCGTGAGGTTGATCCTGTGGTCGGTCACCCTGCCCTGGGGCCAGTTGTAGGTACGGATCTTGGCCGAGCGGTCGCCGGTGCTTACCATGGTCTTCCGTTGAGAGGAGATCTGATCAAGGTATTTTTTATATTCCATCTCGTAAAGCCTTGTTCTCAGCACCTTCATAGCCTTTTCAAGGTTTTTGATCTGCGACTTCTGATCCTGGCAGGTTACAACCGTATTGGTGGGTATGTGGGTTAGCCTGACCGCAGAATAGGTAGTATTCACTGATTGTCCGCCCGGGCCGGAGGAGCAATACGTGTCCTTTCTGATATCCTCCTGCTTGACCTCAATATCAAACTCATCTGCCTCCGGCAGGACAACAACCGATGCGGCTGAAGTATGCACCCGGCCCTGGGTCTCTGTTTTCGGGACGCGTTGCACACGGTGCACACCTGATTCATATTTCATCTGGCCGTAAACGTTGTCGCCATTTATCTCAAAGATGATCTCTTTGAATCCGCCCACGGTACCCTCAGTCATGCTGACTTCTTCCACTTTCCAATTTTTTACTTCGCAGAATTTCACATACATGCGGTACAGATCCCCTGCAAAAATGCTGGCTTCATCACCTCCCGTCCCTGCTCGTATCTCCACCATGGCATTTTTATCATCCTGCGGATCCTTCGGTATGAGGAGGTAACGGATGTCTTCTTCCATTTTGTCGCGCTTCTCTGTCAACTCAGCCAGTTCTGTCTTGGCCATTTCCCTGAACTCCTCGTCTTTTTCAGTTTTGAGTACTGCCTTTGTTGAATTAATATTGGCTAATACATTTGAGTATTCCTTATATGCATCCACTATGGGTTGCAGCTCTTTGTAATCCTTGTTCAGCTTGATGAAACTCTTCATGTCAGCCATGGCATCCGGATCACTCATTTGTTCTCCGATTTTAACCCAGCGTTTGTATATGCCTTCAAGTTTATCGATCATGATCGTTTATTTTAAGTATGGGTTGCCAACCTTATTAAGGTTGGCAACCCTTGTATCTTTATATACTAAGGTTAATAGAAATAAGTCCCGTGCTCCCCGCTGATGGTGAGTTTAGCTTTCTCGCAGGGTTCAACCCTGCCCACGATTTGAGCATCTATATTGAATGAGCGGGATATTGCAATGATGTCACTGGCGATCTTTTCCGGTACGTAGAGTTCAAAGCGATGGCCCATGTTGAACACCTGGTACATTTCTTTCCAGTCGGTACCCGATTCTTCCTGTATCAACCTGAACAATGGCGGGGTTGGGAAAAGATTGTCCTTGATGATGTGCATATTATCCACGAAGTGGAGTACTTTGGTCTGAGCCCCCCCGCTGCAATGTATCATTCCATGTATTTTCGGGCGGTACGCATGCAATACCTCGCGGATAACCGGTGCATAGGTCCTGGTCGGTGAAAGCACCAGCTTTCCGGTATCAACATGCTCTATTACTGTAGGATCGGTAAGCGACCTGGATCCTGAGAATACCAGCTCGTCCGGGATCAGGGGATCGTAACATTCGGCGTACTTCTTCGCATATTCCTTTTTAAATACATCGTGCCTGGCACTGGTGAGCCCGTTCGATCCCATCCCTCCATTATATTCCTTTTCATAGGTAGCTTTTCCAAAAGATGCAAGCCCCACGATCACATCTCCGGGCGAGATCTTCCTGTTCGAGATCACTCCCTTCCTGGGCATGCGCGATGTTACGGTCGAATCGACAATGATGGTGCGCACCAGGTCGCCGACATCTGCGGTTTCACCACCGGTGGCATATATCCCTATCCCTAATTCACGCATGTCCTCGAGGAATTCATTGGTACCATCGATCACGGCCGAGATAACTTCACCCGGGATCAGCATCTTATTACGCCCGATGGTGGATGATATTATTATGTTATCGGTAGCTCCAACGCAGAGCAGGTCGTCGAGGTTCATGACAATGGCATCCTGGGCAATGCCTTTCCAGACGGAGAGGTCGCCCGTTTCTTTCCAGTACATATATGCAAGGGAAGATTTGGTGCCGGCACCATCAGCGTGCATGACCAGGCAATGCTCCTCGCTGCCCTGCAGTATATCCGGTATGATCTTACAAAAAGCTTTCGGGAACAGGCCTTTGTCAACCGAACGTATAGCACGGTGAACATCATCCTTTGAGGCTGATACTCCTCTCTGACCGTATCTTATACTTCCGCTCACGCTTTCTTAATCTTCCCTGTAATTAAATTTGATCTCTTTCTTTTGTTCGTCTATATTGTATGTGCCGATTTTCAGGAGCAGATCTCTTCCGATTATGATGGGATCATTCTGCCTGTGCATTACGGTGAATTTAACGTCGTAAATGGTCTTGGCACCGATCCTGAACTCATCAATGTTGAAAAGGCTGTTATTACGAATGGAATTATTGGCCAGGATCTCATTCGGGTCTCCTTCAAAATCATCCTTGTCGATGATGCCTTCATTCAACAACTGCAGGGCTTTTTCAAGCGAGACCTGGGGAGTGGCCCTTCCCTCGAAAATCACCGCATCGGTAAACCCATTGATGGTGACGGGAATGATATAAAAGCCGGTATTGTCCTGAACGCTGTAATTAACGATCTCATCTTCCGGGTTGATCACGATAGCCACTTCACCCGGCTCTTCGCTGATGACCGTTCTAGGCACATAGTCTTTTCTGAGAACACTGAAATCGGTCCTGCGGTTCAGCTGGTGCGCCGCTTCCTGGACCTCCACTGAAGGAAGAGCGGCTATGTATTCTTCGTTGAGTACGTCACCTTCTTTGAAGGTATATCCTTCACGGGTTATATCCTTGCGTATCCTGCGCGGGACACGTTCACCATACCCTTTGGCAACAAGCCGGTCGGCATCAATACCACGCAGGATGAGGTAATCAACTACGGATTGCGCCCTTTTCTGCGATAGGATGTCGTTACGCTCATAGCTATCACGGGCATCGGTATGTGAAGCCAGTTCGATCACCAGCCTGGGGTTTTCATCCAATGTGGTGATCAGGCCCTGCAGCGAATCCTCGTACTGTGGCTTGAGGTCCCATTTTGCAAGGTCGTAAAGGATCTCGGGTAGCAAGATGGGCTCTTCCGGAATTGGTTTCAGAAGGAAATCCTGGGTGAAGTCCTTACCCGCCTCGTGACCTACTGTCGTGATGGTAGCAGTGCTGTTGAAATAATCAGTTTTGCTTACCTCAATTTCGTAGGTTGTATTTTGCAATACCTGTGATTTCCCGAAATTATAAACACCTTCCTCTGTGGTTCTTGTCGTTACAGAGGTTCCGTCAGAACCGATGAGGGCTACGTTGGCATCCATCACGAATTGCAGCGTCATCTCATCAGTAACAACCCCTGTAATGGTAAACTCAACAGGGGGAACCATGAGGGAAAAGATATCTTCCATGCCTTTTCGGCCGCGCCTGTCGCTGGAGAAGAACCCCTTTTCCTCTTCGGGGTTGAAAACGATACCGAAATCATTGAACTCAGAGTTTATCGGTGGTTTAACATTTTCCGGTTTGCTCCAGTTGCCCTCTTCATCAATGGTGGTCACAAATATATCAAGGCCTCCCATGCCGGGGTGTGCATCCGAGGCAAAGTACAATACGGTGTCGGAGCGAAGGTAGGGGAACATCTCATCCCCCGGCGTATTGATCACCGGACCGAGATTAAACGGCCTGCCAAATTCCTCCTGTTTGGAATCACGCAAGGCTACCCAGATGTCGTTACCTCCAAATCCCCCTTCCCGGTCAGAAGTAAAATACATTATCAATTCGTTTTCACTGATGGCAGGATGGCCGAAAGCATCAGAAGAGTCGTTGCTGAGCTTTATCATCTGTGGTTCACTCCAGATCCTGCCTGTGCGGCTGGAGGTGTAGATCTGGCAACCGTTGATGGTCTTATCCTCGTTGGGGCAACGTGTGAAATACAAGGTGTTATAACGGCTGTTCATCATCCCCGTTCCCTCATTGGCTTCCGTATTCACTCCACCTTCTTCAATATCGTCGAGCAGCACCGGCTCCGACCATTCCTCTTTCCTGTCGATACGGGAGGTAAAGAGGTCGCTGAAATTCATGTCGGTCCATTCGTCGGTGTTCTTACCCTTGGCACCGTCGCGCGTTGAAGTAAATATCAGCTCGTTGAAGTTATCATTCAGGTAGGCCGGGCTGAAATCCGATTGCCTGCTGTTAATCTTTTTGATATACTCCACCTCATATTTACTGGGGTACTCCATCCATTCTTCAATAAGGGCTATCGATTCCACTCCGGCAGGCCCCCGTGGGTCGTCCGGTACCGCTTCAGCATAGAGGTTGTAAAACTCCAGGGCTTCCTCCAGAGATCCTTCGGTCTTGCTGATATTTGCGTAGTGAAGAAGAATGATGGGCTCCTTCTTTGAAAAACCGGTGTTGTGAAGTCTTTTGTACTGGGCCCTTGCAGCTCGTGGATTGGCCGTAAGACGATAACATTCAGCCAGTCGGAATGATACCCTGTCTTTCTCGGCTTTGTTATTCTTGATCTTGCCCTGTGCTTTTTTGTAGCGCTCAATGGCTACGGTATATTTGCGGTCTTCAAAAGCTTCATCCGCAGCGCGGGCAAAATTCTTGCGCTGACCAAAGGCTGATGCCGACAGCACAAGGCTGAAGAGGAAAAGAACACTGAGTCTTGTTATGAAGTGCATATAACACTGATTGTTTTATAACTACTTATGCTAACGCAGAAATCGCTGTTTTATTCAGTTCCTTTATTTAATTCCGGCTTCTGTTTTTCAGAAACATTATCTGCATCCTGTTTTTCCGGATGATCACCCTCATTAGCAATACGTTCGAGGTCAAGGTCTGTTTTGTATTGTTTCACTTCCTTGTTGATCTCGCGCTGTATATCACTGGAGGCTTTCTTAACCTCCCGTATCCCCTTGCCAAATTTACGGGCGATCTCAGGGATCTTCTGAGGCCCGAAAATGATAAAGATCACGGCAACAATAATGAATATTTCCCCGAAACTTATATCAAGGAACAACAAAGGGGGCGCCATGTTTATTAATAATGTGATCACCTTAGCAAAAATAATAAAAAAAAGTCCCGGGAAGCCCAGGACTTTTTGTCTATGTTAAGCCTGGCTATTTTTTCTTTTTCTTCTGCACCTGTTTGACTGATTTCACAGGTACCCCTTTCAGTTTTCTGTCACCACCGAGCATATCATATGCAATCGGGCTGGCGGTGAACAGCGATGAATAAGTACCGATCAGGATACCCATCAGCAGCGCGAAGGTGAAGCCACGAATTACTTCTCCACCAAAGATGAAGATAATTACCAGTACCACGAGCGTTGTACCTGAGGTATTTATTGTACGTGCCAGTGTGCTGTTGAGCGCAGCGTTCATGTTGTCGCGCGTATCGCGTTTCGGGAAGAGCCCTGTATATTCCCTAATCCTGTCGAAGATGATCACGGTATCATTGATAGAGTAACCCACAATGGTCAGGATGGCAGCTATGAAGGCCTGGTCGATCTCCATGCTGAAGGGCACAATGCTGTAAAAAATAGAGAACACCCCGAATATGATAAGGGAATCATGTATAAGTGCCGCAAGGCCGGCAAGCCCGAATTGCCATCTTTTAAACCTGATCGCAATATAGACGAAGATCACCAGCAGGGCGATACCGATCGCACGCCAGGCACGGTCCATGATATCATCGGCGATAACCGGGTCGACCTTTTGTGAACTCAGTATACCCACCAGCTTGTCTTCGGTTTCAACATCGGTACTGAAATCTCTGTAACCGATGTCCTGACCGAGATAAAATGGTTTCAGGCTGTTAAAAAGCTTGACCTGGATGATGGAGTCAACTTCGGCCGACTTGTCATCGATGAGATATTTGGTCGTGATCTTCACCTGTGAAGTTGGCCCGAAAGTCTTTACTTCCGGTGATACATCTTCGAATTCAGCAGTAAGTGCGTTTCGAATATCTGCGGTTGAAACAGGCTGGTCGAATCGAACAACAAATGTACGGCCGCCGCTGAAATCAACCCCCGGGTTCAGTCCCCTGGTGAACAGCGATACGATCCCGGCAAGGATGATAAGCGATGAGAATATGTATGCTTTTCTGCGCATGCCGAGAAAATCTATGTTCACGTTGGCAAGCCAGTTGCGGGTAAATTTATTATCGAATGAAACTTTCTTGTTCTTGTTCAGCAGTGAGGTGAATATCAGCCTTGAAATAAAGATCGCCGAGAAGAGCGATGAAAGGATACCGATGATAAGGGTCGTTGCAAAACCCTGTACCGGGCCTGTGCCGAATACATACAGCACAATACCTGTAAGCAGTGTGGTTACGTTACCATCAATGATTGCAGAATAGGCATTCTTGTAACCATCGGCGATAGCAAGCCGCATGCCTTTTCCTGCCCTGATCTCTTCCTTGATACGTTCGTAGATGATCACGTTGGCATCCACGGCCATACCGATCGTAAGCACGATACCGGCGATACCCGGAAGGGTAAGCACAGCCTGCAATGATGCCAGCACGCCGAAAATGAAGAAAATATTGGTCACCAGCGCAAGGTTGGCAACCCATCCTGCACGGTTATAAAAGAATATCATGTATATCAACACCAGGATAAAGGCGATCACGAATGACCATAAACCTGATGTAACGGCTTCGGCACCCAGTGATGGACCCACAACTTCTTCCTCAACGATCCTGGCCGGCGCGGGAAGCTTACCGGCCTTGAGAATGTTGGCAAGGTCTTTTGCTTCGTTCAGGTCGTCAATACCGGTAATGCTCGACATCCCGTTCGGGATCTCGCCATTAACGTTCGGATAAGAATATACATAGTCGTCGAGGACGATGGCGATCTGTTTGCCTACGTTGTCGGCCGTTAGTCGTCTCCATACTTTTGCGCCATCGCTGTTCATGGTCATGGAAACTTCCACCTGGCCCATCTGGTTGTAATCCTGGCGTGCATCTACGATGACATCGCCGGTGAGGGGTGCGCGCCTGTCGCGCGTGGTGATCTTCAGTCCGACCAGTTCGAGTATATCGGAATCTGCCTGCCGGGGCTTGTTCATCCAGGCAAGCCTCAGGTTGATCGGGAACACTTCTTTTGCCCTCTTCAACATACTGTTGATGCGGGCGGTATCCTGGATACGGGCGTAGCCGATGGTGGCCGAGGGCACGGGCCTTCCTTCCTGGTCGACGACCAGTTGAAGCAATGAGCGGAGCGGATAGGCCTTTTCCATTTCTTCCGCACTGGCATCCGGCATATCCATGATGGAGTCTGATTCCAGCTGGTCGAGGAGTGCGGTCGTGGCATCAGTGGTATCACCTTCGATCTCTCCAGGGAGGTCTTCACCTTCAGCGAGGATTTCTGCACCTTCTTCTGCAACTTCACCTTCCTGGATAATTGTTCCATCTTCAAGCGTATCACCTGCCAACAGCAGTTCTTCCATGGCATTTTGACGTTTGATAAGCTCTTCAGCCTGGATGATATCGTTTACGATCTCAGGGAGCTGGTAAGTTTCCCAGAACTCCAGCTGTGCTGTTCCCTGGAGAAGCTTACGTATACGTGCAGGGTCTTTGATGCCCGGCAATTCCACAAGAATACGCCCGGCTGTGGCCAGCTTTGAAATGTTGGGCTGGGACACGCCAAAACGGTCGATACGTGTGCGAAGGATGTTGAAGGCCCTGTCGATGGCATCATTGGTTTCTTCCCTGATCACGCTGATCACTTCTGCATTAGTAGAGTTGTAGGTGATCTTGTCGCGCAGGTCAACGGAAGTGAAATACGACGAAAGGTTCTGATCGGGGGCCATCTCTTCCCAGGTTTCCCCGAAAAGGGTCACAAAATCTTTCGAACTATATCGCTGCCTGGCATAGGTCTCGTTCATAACCGACCTGAACAGGGGATCTTCATTGTATCCCGACAGGGCGTTTACGATGTCGCCCACTTTAACTTCCAGGATAACGTTCATCCCACCCTTGAGGTCAAGCCCCAGGTTCAGTTCACGCTCTTTGGCATCCTGGTAGGAATATTTCCTGATAAGGATATTGTATACTCCTGCTTCATTGTCGAGGTAATACTGTTCCCTGGCTTTCGCAATGGAATCGACCAGGTAAGCCTCTTTTAATTCATCGCCACCTGCCAGTCTTTCTGCAATAACATACGTTTCCTCATCAAATGCATAAGCCTCGGCATCGCTTTCCACCTTGGCGGTGAAGAAAGAGAATGAAAGCTGGAATAAGCATACGAGAGCAAAAGCAACTGCAAAAACTATTATGGCTCCTCTACTTTGCATGTGTTTTAGTTTAAATTAATTTTCTTCGGATTTTTGAGGGTGCAAAAATAGGATATTAATTGTTATTAAGCAATTTCATAGTGCCTAAAAAGTTCATTAAGTACTTAAAATTCATAAAGTACTTAAAATTAATTGGATAGTATTCTGATTTCTGATTTTTGATTTCTGATCTCAGAAGTGTCCGGAATAAATAGTAAAATAAGTCTGTAATACCGGTCTTTCTATGGTTTTGTAGTCTTTATGTGCAATTAGACTTAAAATTGAAACAAACACCTATAAGCGCAATTAAACAGTGCCTCGACAGAGTATGGTATGGTTCGTCTCCGCTCACCATGACAGTCCATGTTGGAGCAAACGGGGAGGGCGCGGCGCACAATAACTAATATCATTGGAGCGCCGCGCCCTTCTTCCAAAAACAAACCTTGAGCTGTCATCGCGAGCGGAGACGAGCGACAACTATCAAGAAGTATAACTATTACAATTATAAGAAACAAAAATTTTTACCGGACGCTAGTGTTTCTGATATCAGATTTCTAACTGAGTCTTTTTCCGCATTTTTTGCAGAAAACAGCATCTTCTTCGTGTTCTGTGCAGCCACATTCACTGCAATACGCTTTATTTTCTTTTTTCCGCCGGGCATTTTTCCAGGATAGTTCAGCAGTGATAATACCAGTCGGGACAGCAATGATCGAATAACCAAGTATCATGATCATGGCAGCAAGCGTCTTGCCCAGCGGAGTTATGGGGGTGATATCGCCATACCCCACCGTGGTTAAGGTAATAATTGCCCAGTATATGCTTTCCGGGATGTTTCGGAATCCGTGTTCCGGGCCTTCAATCAGGTACATCGCTGCGCCCATGATAACCACAATGGCCATGACGGCAGAAAGGAAGACCGCAATTTTATGCCGGCTGGCCTTCAGCGATTCAACGAGGTGATAGGAAGCCCCGATGAAACGATACAGCTTGAGGATCCTGAATATCCGCAATAAGCGCAATACCCTGATCACGATAAGATACTGGTAACCGGCAAGAATCAGGCTCAGGTAAGTCGGAAGGATGGCCAGCAGGTCGATAATACCATAAAAACTGAATATATACCTGATCTTTCTTTGAACAGATATGATCCGTAAGATATACTCGATCGTAAACAGTATGGTAAAGACCCATTCCGCAACAAGCAATTCAAAACCATATTCACTGTGAATGGATGCCACGCTATCAAGCATCACCACAAGAATACTGAGAATAATTGTGATCATCAGCAGTATGTCAAAGAGCCTTCCGGTTTTTGTATCTGTGCCGAAAATGATTTCGTGGATCAGTTTTTTATTCATGGCAAAGTATTTCTGCAAAAATAATGAATCAAATTAAATGTGTTTTTACTTGACATTCACAGCTGAGAGCATGAACTTTGTAAAAAAAGTACTATGCCACATTTAGATCATAAAGGTCCTGATGGCAAAGGTCCCGGGACCGGACGCGGGCTTGGCCGTTGCAAAAATAAGAAGAAAGAGGAATGGCCCATGGGTAAGGGAATGGGCAAACGCCGCAGAACGGAACTTGAAGGAGAAGGAAAAGGGAAACGCCTGAAAAGCGGTAAAGAGTTTGAAAAAGGCAATGGGAATTCTGATAGCTGATAGATGATATTTGAAGTTTTCGGTTTCCTACTTGATTACTATCAGCTTGCTGTAGCTCACATGTCTGTTTGTAAGCCGTAAAACATAGGTACCCGCGGACAGGCCTGATACATCTATGCCGTTGCTCCGTGTATTACCGGTACGCAATATTATGTTACCCATACTGTTGATGACCTCTGCCGTTTCGTATTGTAGATCTCCGCTGATATAAAGCCTATCTGATGCCGGGTTGGGATAAACCTTAACCGGTGCTGTTTCTTCTTCATCGACCGATGTGGGAGGATTCAGGTCGATGATGCTTACAAGGTCCGGACCGGGCATGGCAACGCCTATCATCCCGGCTTCTTTATTGATCGAGAAAGGGGCCGCAGCATAGGGGAACACGAATTGAAACGGGCCATCGCCAAATGCGATCCTGTGTTCGTAGGTGTCATCACCCTGGTACTGGACCAATTTCCCTAAACCATAGTTCTCGATATGGAAGGGACTTTGATCTGCATTCAGACCCCCGACAATATCTCCAGTTTCAGGATCAATCTCAAAAACTTTCTTACTGCTTGCAGAACATACCATAAACCTGTCTAACTCGTCATGATAAGCTACATCAAGCGGGTAATCGGCGGAAAGTGTATTGTGAACCAAAATAGAGGATGCCGCTCCGTCAACCGAGATGATGTCGAAGGTATTGTCGAAGGTGTTGATAACACAGGCCTTGCTGCCATCGCTGTTGAACGCAATATCGAGCGGAAAGTCACCTGTTGACAGGCTGGCTACAAATTCATTTGATTGTGTGTCGAACACGTTTACCTCATCATCAAAACTGGCGGCAACAAGAACCGTATTTCCATCGGGGCTGACCTTTACAGCGCTCCTGATGCCGAAAAATGGCGTATAAACACCAATGATACCGCAGGATTCAGATGTGATCGTACTTGAATTTGCCCCGTCAAGTTCAACCACAGAAAGGGTATTGCTTTTTATGTTTCCGATATACGCCCGCTGCCCGTCGGGTGAAAGCTCAACAACCATGGGGCGCTGTCCTGTATAAACTGTTGTTGCGATGCTGTTCGCAGACAGGTCGATTATCTTGATCTCATTTTCGTTATAGCCTCCTGCCACCGCCCACATCCCGTCAGACGTTATTTTTACATCGTAGCTGCTTTCCCCCAGATCAATTGTTCCCTCTGTTTGCATGTATTCGAGATCGATCACGGAACAATTGTATGAAAGGTTGTTGGAACTCACCGCTGTGGTCCTGTCATTGCTGATGGCCACAACCCCGGGTGTGTCACCTTCAGGATCGGCCCCGCTCAGTTTGCTCCCTTTGTAATCAATGTTTTCCGGGTCGGTGAAATCGAAGAAATACGCCCCTTCGTAACGGAGTGGATCGTAAGCGAACACATGATAATTTACCGGTGAAACACATCCAAAGGATTGGTTCAGCCCGATGTGCTGATCCACAACACTTTCGCTTTCAAAGTCGATGATGGAGAACCTGTTCTGTCCGCTGACCGCATATAGATGATCATGTGAAACACCCAGCCAGAAGGCAGTGTAAGTATTTGAAAAAGTGATGTAATCCTGGCTGTTAAAACGTACAAGCGTGCTGGTGTTGTTATTGGTCCCGATATAGGCTTTGCTGCCGTCCTGGTTCACCACGATTTCATTCGTACCGAGACTATACCCGGTGATCATCACATCGCTGATGATCTGGTAATCGAGATCCGAAACCTGGTAAACCCGACAGGTATTGTCCTGAACAGCTGCACACGCTATGTATTCGCCATCACCGGAAACGGCTATTGCCCTGGGCGATTCAATATTCACGGTTTCTATTAGCTCATACGTATCTGTTGTAAAGAAATCGATACCGTTGTCAGGGTCAACGATCGCGATGCGGTCGCCTGCCGGAAGCACCACGAAACCGTTGTATTTCTCCCAACCGCGGTTTACCTGAACCGCCCATGAGTAGACATTTAAATAAATGGGGAAATCATTGATTTGTCCCAGCACTGTTTGCGAAGGAATATCAATTGCCATGCAAGTATTATCAATATCACAGGCCACATACGCGGTATCTCCACCGGGACTCAGTTCTATCCAGCAGGGTTGTTCTCCTGTTGGCAATCCGCCTGATATCTCATAGGTGCTGAGATCAATGAAAAATACACTGTCGGCAAACTGACAACCCACTATGGCATAATCGTCATTGGCAGCAACACAGGAGGGATATTCCCCAACTTCGATGTTTGCCAGCACATTCATGCTGTTAAAATCATATATGGTGATCATATCGGTGATCCGGTTCGTCAGGATCACTTTTTGCCCGTCAGGCGTGAATGCACTCCTGCCCATATAATCCCCTTCCGGGTATACGCCGGGATCGATATCGCTTTGCGGGTAAGGGTTAACGGAAAGCTGCCGTTGCAACTGCTTTTCCCCTGAATGCTTTGTTGTTACAATTTGAATTTCACCGTCATCACTGGTGAGTGACCGCTGCTGTGCCTGGGTTAATAAGAATGTGAGCATTAGCAGGAAAAAGACAGATATGTTTTTCATAAGAGGAGTTTTAATGTCATCCCAGCAGGAAGACTATCATTATCATTGTTATATGGATGTTTTGTAAGTTTACCAAGACGAGTATGGAAGTCAATTCCACCAGGCGTCCGTATCGCAATTTAACAAATTTTGCCCGTCTACGCTGTCCATTAAGTTAAAAATGGGTAGATTTGATTTAATTAATCTGCCAATAAAACCCTGAAACCGCGTGAGACCTATCAAGAGTCTTTACCTGAAGATCACACAAAGCATCATCGGCAATTTAAATATCTTTGTTGGAAAAGCCGATCAGTTTGACGATATAACCATGCTGGTGATCAGCTGGCAAAAGGACACAGCAGGGAGCGATGAATAAGAAACATCTCAGCATATTGAACGATATAGCAGAACTCAGGGAGCTGCAGCACACCATTGAGGAACTTTCCGATACGTGGAAGCTGCCCCAGAAGGTGAGTATGAACCTGAACCTGGTGCTTGAGGAGGTCATTTCAAATATCATTTTTTATGCATACGAAGATGACCTGAAACACAGGATCTCAATTGATTTCAGCCTGGAACAAAATGCCGTTAAAGTTGTTATCACTGATGATGGAAAACCATTTAATATCATGGAAAGTGGAGAATTTGAAGACATTGACAAGGGAGCGGAAGACCGCAAGATCGGTGGACTGGGAATACACTTTGTTCGATCATTGATGGATGACGTGGATTACAGGCGGCAACATGATCAAAACATAATCACACTTGTAAAGAATCTTTAAACCAAACATATAAACAATGAATATCACAATCAGTAAATCCGGGGAGACCAGCATCGTACAGGTCGAAGGCAGGCTGGATACTACCAATTACGGCGAACTGGAACACCATCTGTCCTCCCTGACTGAAAATAATGAATACCGTTTATTGCTTGATCTCGAAAAACTGGAGTATATCAGCAGTTCAGGACTTCGTATCCTTTTGATATTCCTGAAAAAGATCAAAGCGGCCAATGGCAGGTTCATGCTTTGCACACTTACGCCTGAGATCAGGGAAATATTTGAAATATCGGGATTCATTAACATTTTTGATATTTACGAAGATCAAAAGGCTGCCCTGGATTCTTAGCAAACTTAAATTATGGCACATTATATTCATTTCAGGGACCCGACCTCCATGGAGATCGAAGATCAGCTCAAGAGCATACCCAAATGCCCGGGTACCTGTTTCTTCATCGATGTGATCAATTCAACGGATATTAAGTATAAAACGGAGTTGAAGGACTGGGGCAAAAGGCTCAACAATACCTTTAACTTCATTTCGTTCCTGAACGATTTTCCGGATAATGTGGTAAAAGGAATAGGGGATGAGCTGATGCTGTATATCCCGGATGAAGACCTTTTCGCAAAGACGTCCTATAACAATTATTTCGGACTGATAGAAGAGATCGTTGCCACCATAGATAACCTCTTAAATTACCCGATCGAAAATACCTTCCTGGAATGTAAGGTATCCATCCATTATTGTACCGAGGTATACAACATCACTTTCTTTGAAAATGCCAACGACTATTATGGGATGGATATCGATCTCACTGCCAGACTGATGGGGAAAGCAAAAGCAAATCGTATCGTCATGAGTGAAAAATTCTTCACAAAAGTGAAAAATGATATGGTAAATATGAATGTCAGGCTTGAAAATACCGCCCTGGTAAATATTTCAAATGTATACATGGAGGATTTCAAAGGAGTGCCCTGGCCAACAGAGTATCGTTTTATTGATGTAGGGAAATAGAAGGGAATTGAAACACGAATAACGAAACACGAAACACGAATAACGAGTAACCATTCGCCAAATAATAATGCCATGAAAAAAACTCCAATAGTATCCGTATTCCGAAAGTCGCATTTCAATGCTGCTCATCGCCTTCATAACCCGGAATGGGATGATGAAAAGAACAGTAAAGTGTTTGGCGTGTGCAATTTACCGAATTATCACGGACACAATTACGATCTGATCGTCAGGGTGACGGGGAATATTGATCCTGAAACAGGTTATGTCATGGATATGAAGATACTCCAGGACCTGATCGACGATCATATCACATCACGCTTTGATCATAAAAACCTTAGTGTCGATACGGAAGAATTCCGTAACCTGAACCCAACTGCAGAAAATATCGCGGTTGTTATCTGGAAGCTCTTACGGCCCCATATTCCCGAGGATAAAGACCTGCACATTAGATTATATGAAACGGAAAGGAATTTCGTGGAGTATGATGGGCCAGGGGCATAAGGTAATCCCGAATTATTATTTCAATTTCTGATTTCTGATACAGAATACTAGATCTTTTCCGTTTTACCGGCGGGCTTAATTTTCTTAACGATTATTTTAGGAACCGGGTCAATTCCTCCCGATCCCCAGGGATGGCAACTGCCGATTCTTTTTATAGCCATCCAGCCTCCGCGCAAAGGCCCGTAGCGTTTCAAAGCCTCGATGCTGTATGTGGAACACGTTGGATAATGCCGGCATGAAGCTGGTGTTAAAGGCGATATGACGTATTTATAAATGTAAATAACCAGCAAGAGGGGAAAAGCCAATATGAATTTAACTGCTGCCATGAAAAAACTTAGATGAGGATATGTGTTAAGCAAGGAACTTATCAAGCGTTTTCAGGATCTTTTCCCTTTTATATGGTTTAACGATTGAATCATCGAAATGCTTGTTAATAAAGTCTTTGTGTTGTGATTTTAATCCGCGGTCGAGCAATGCAATGATCTTGCTGCTTGAATTCAGTTTTCTCAATTCGCGCAGATACTCAGCTTTGATATCCGGATGCCATTTAATGAGACAAAGATCCATAGCTTTATTGGCGGTACAGAACTCCATTGCCTGTTCCGGGTTGTCAATGTAGTTGATCCTGAGTCTATTCTTGAGGACTTCCTCAATGCTGATATAGCTTCGGATCTCATCTTCGATGATCAGCACTTCCCTGTCTTTCCATTCATATAATTTCTCGGCAGCGTCTTTTTCTTTTCGAAGCACGATGCCCGGTAGTTCAAACCAGAAAGTTGACCCTTCTCCGGGTTCTGATTCTACCCAGATCTTTCCGCCCAGCATCGACACCAGGCTCCGTGAAATGGGCAGACCCAGTCCGGTACCCTCTCTCTTTACGCTCGTTGGGTTCGGTTCCTGTATAAATCGTTCAAAGATCTTTTTCTGGTAATCCCTGGAGATGCCCAGCCCTGTGTCTTTGACAAAGAAAACAACATCATTTCGCTTTTTGAGCTTGTACCCGTATTCAATATAACCTTTGTGGGTAAATTTGAATGCATTGGAGATCAGGTTAGTAAAGACCTGTCGTAAACGGGAAGGATCGGAGCTGATCATCAACTGATCTGTATCATCATTGTTGGCGAAGCGCAGCGGGATGGAATTTTCCGATTGCCTTCTTCTCAGGGATTCAAATACCGGATACATTTCCTTCAGGAAGAGGTTTAGCTCAAAACTGATGTTAAACAACTTTACGGTCTTCGATTGCAGGCGCGTGAACTCAAGGATATCGTTGGTGAGGTTCAGGAGGGAATTGCTGTTGCTTTCGATGATACTGATCAGCTCTTCCCTTCTTTTTTCGTCCTGTACATTGGATTTGAGCAGGTTTGAAAAACTGATTATGGCTTTGATGGGCGTTTGTATCTCATGGGAGATGTTGGCCAGGAACACACCCTTCAGCTGGTCGGCTTCCTCAGCTTTTTCCTTTGCTTTGATCAGTATCTTTTCCGCTCGTTCTTTCTCCGCCACTTTATTGCTGAGCATAATGTTTTCACCCAGGTCACCGATCTTCCTTTTCAGCTTTTGATTATCCACAGGTTTCAACAGGTAAGCGTCAACACCGAGGTCGATCGAGCGTATGAAATAGTCTGCGTCGGAATGGCCTGATATCATGATAGCTTTCACCCCCGGGTCAATATCTTTTATCTTCTTGATCATCTCCAGTCCATCCATCCGGGGCATCATAATGTCGGTGATCACGATATCCGGCTTATATTTCCGGAAGATCCGGATGCCGTCAAATCCATTGCTTGCCGAATATACCTCGCTTACCACGCTCTTGAGAAACTCCGTATACATGAAAAGCGAAAGCTTGTCATCTTCAACGATCAATACCGAAAGCTTATATTTTCCCATTTAGGTGAAATCAGGCTAATTATAAACAAATATACTAAAAGAAAAGATTTGACTCTACGTGAAACTACGTAGAATAAATTCCGTATAAGACTGAACGCAACGGTCGTGTAAAATAGGTAATTTTACATCTATGGTACTCGATGAATACCATTAAAAACCTGCGTTAACTCATTAATTATGAAAAAGATAAGGATACTGATCGTTGAAGACCATGAAGTGGTTATCAAGGGCATAAAGACCCTGCTCGAACCCTATGATGAGCTGGAGATCGTTGGATATGCCCTTGACAGTGAAGAAGCCATGAAGAAGGTTGAGGAGCTTCGTCCCGACATTGTCATCATGGATATAAATCTTCCGGAGGTATCCGGTATAGAAGTTACCGAGATGATCACCAACAGTTATCCTCTTTGCAGGGTCATCTATTATACATCCCATGTGGATGAAGAACTCATAACGCAGGGATTTGAAGCCGGGGCTTACGGCTATGTCCCCAAGAACTTCAAACCCCAGGAACTGATCGAAGCAATTCATTTGGTGAATGACGGACAAAAATTTATGAAGGGGATCGTTAGCGAGAAATTCATTTCCAGTTACCTCAAGTCTGAGAAGGAAAAGAAAATGAAGCAGGATATACCACTCTCAGAGCGAGAGCTGGAAGTGCTCAAACACATGAGCCAGGGATTGAGCAACAAACAAATAGCTGACAAGCTTTTCATCAGCATACGGACAGTGGAAACGCATAAACACAATCTTATGAAGAAGCTGAATATCTTCTCAACGGCCGAGCTTGTGATCTATGCGATACAGAATAACATTATTAAGATTTAATATAAGGCCTACGTGATTTTACGTAGAATAATAAGTATGATTACGAATGATTATTGAGGAATAAACTGATTGACGGCATATGGTCTATTGCCGTATATTTGGCCCGTAATCGTATCGTAATTTATTAGATTTGGGTTTTGTATAGCGGGGTGTCTCAAACGCCCCGCTATCATTTTATCATGCCCCCACTTCTGTCAGCCTAAAAATCCAATAACAAGATAAATCTTCACTCTTCACTCGGAATGCTGCCTGCCGTTTAACCGCCGAAGGAGGGCAGGCAGATCGGCGCTCATGGAGTCATTCCTGC
>JAZBOU010000002.1:0-37727 GCA_036351275.1 Bacteroidales bacterium | reverse complement strand
TTTCGAAGGTTTAAAAGGGGTTTATTAAATGAATGATAAAACAAGTTGGGCGATGCCGCCGGGCTATGGGCATAGTATTGTAATCGTTACTTAAATCTTAATGATTACATGGGAGATTTTTACAGGCATCTGATATAATCTGTATCGATTCATAATGTTTTTATAAAATCATGTATGGTTCGGGCTTATCTCACCCATTACCGCCATAACAGCTGTTTACATAATGATGTTATTGCAAAGAACGAATAGGAATGACTTGACTATCCTGATCTTATTTGCCTGGCTTTTAATAAATGTATTGCTCTCATTATTCCTTACGCTTCGCTCTTGAAAAACCAGTCTCACTGATTTAACTGATTTCCGAAGGAGATTGCAGAACCCACCGAAGAAGGCATATCTGCGAAGAGGATAGATTACTCCTTCGCAATGCTTCGGAGTACAAAGGATAGAAGAAGCCCCGTTTGCCGTTAGCCGTTAGCCGTTAACCGTTAACCGTTAACCGTTAGCCGTTAGCCGTTAGCCGTTAACCGTTAACCGTTTATTCTTTCTGATGAACCACATACTGCTCCCACTTTTCGATCACTGCCTGCATATCTCCCGGCAGATCGGAGTCGAAAAAGAGATGTTCGCCGGTGATAGGGTGATCAAGGCCCAGTGAGCGGGCGTGCAAAGCCTGGCGGGGGAGAAGGGCGAAACAGTTCTTGATGAACTGGCGGTATTTTGTAAACGTGGTCCCTTTTAATATCCTGTCACCACCGTAGGCGGCATCGTTGAACAAAGGGTGCTTAATGTACTTCAGGTGTGCCCTGATCTGGTGGGTGCGGCCGGTTTCGAGCCGGCATTCGATAAGGGTAACGTAACCGAAGCGCTTCAGCACCTTCCAGTGTGTAACGGCATGCTTGCCGGTTTCCCCGTCGGGGTAAACGGTCATCACCTTGCGGTTGTTCTTATGCCGCCCCAGGTGACCGCTAATGGTGCCTTCATCTTCTTCCATGTCGCCCCACACCAGGGCAGTGTATTTTCGGTCGATGGTATGATCGAAGAACTCTTTGGCCAGTTTGGTTTGCGCAAGCTCTGTCTTGGCCACCAGCATAATGCCGGAGGTATCTTTATCGATGCGGTGAACAAGATATGGCTGCGCTTCCTCGTCGCCGCTGCGCTGCCGCAGGTAAAACGTAAGCGCATTCACCAGGGTGCCGGTAAAGTTGGCGTAAGCCGGATGCACCACCATGCCGGCTTCTTTGTTTATCACCATGAGCTGATCATCCTCGTATACGATGTTAACGGGAATATCCTCCGGGATCACCTCGGTGTCGCGGGGAGGCTCGGTAAGCACGATGGTGATCACGTCGCCGGGCCTGACCTTGTAATTTTGCTTTACAACCCTGTCATTTACGAGAACGCTTCCGGCTGCTGCTGCCTGCTGTATCTTGTTCCGGGAGGCGTTCTGGATCCTGCCCATAAGGAATTTGTCGATCCTGAGCGGTCCCTGTCCGGGGTCTGCCACAAAACGATAGTGTTCAAATAGATCCTGTTCCTGGTCGTTGAATTCGTCCATAGGCTGCTGCCTAATTGTTGATAACGATCTTATGCATGTGGTTCATGCCTCCTGCTTCATCGTAAATGTGTACGATGTAAAAACCTTTGTTAAGCGATTGGGTGTTTATGGTGCTTGTGTAAGGAGTGTCGATCATGCTTCTGCCCAGCATGTCATAGACCCTGACCCTTGCGCCGGTGCGTTCGAGCTCATAGGCGGGGATCATGCTGTTTTCGATATGGAGCTGTCCGCCGGTAACGGGATTGGGATAAATGGTCCAGCTGTAGTCCGGTAAATTTTCGTCAATGCCAAAGGGATCATAATAGTAAAACAAGAGGGGGCGCATGATGAGCGATCCGTTCGTAAGCGACTGTTCCCATGATCCTGTTGCATTATAGAACAGGTTCCCCGAAGCATCATTATGGGTGTCGAAACCAACGTTCAGCAGGTCGGAGGTAGTCTGTTCCCATCCAATGAAGAAGGTCCCCACCACGGCCAGGGGAGGGGCGATCTCATAGATCTGGAGCCTGTTCAGCTGATCGCTGAACTTCGGCTTCAGGTTTTCCTGTTCCCAGATCACATTGCCGGGTTTCCCGTTGTTGTTGTCCCACACCTTGAGCGTGAAGAATTTATCATTTGCATCGCCCTGTACCTTGTTGAAGAACATGGCCACGCCCCGCAGGGTATCGGCAATATTCAACTGGAACCTGTACCCTACCTGTCCGCCGGCAATGCTCAGGCCATATCCCAGTTCCGGGGTTCCGTCATCGTAGGCATAGTAATTATAAAATTTCTGTATAAAATGAATGGTATCGCCCAGGTCGGGATTGCTCTGGTCGCGGATCACATGCCGCACATTGTAACTCGAACTGTCGGCCTGGCTGCTCAGCGGGAAGAGGAAATCCCTTGGCGGGCATGCATGCTGCGGCACATTTTCACAGCTCTGGTATCCGGTCTGGAAAAAGGGGTAGAGGTTGGCGAAACCACCATTGTAAACATGGCTGTATGAGGCCCCGCGTTCATCGACAAGGTATTCGTAATACACATTAAAGGTATCGGCGCTGAGGTTGGTGATGTATAAGCTGAGCGAGTCTTTCAACTGGTTGGTCGGATCGTTCCTGTATTGCCTCAGGGGCATGGCGGTATATTTATCGAGAAATGACGGTGCCCGTTCGGCAAAGGTGATCGCCCGGTAAAAGGTATCGGCCCTGTTCCTTCCAACATCCAGGTAGATGTAATCGACATTCCACTGGTCGCAATTGCTTTTCCAGTCGGGGTTGATGTCGTTGGCCAGGCTGGCATAATTGAAGAAACGGAAATAAAAGTATTTTGTGTAATATTTTGCACTGTCGGTAACGGGGATCATGACCTGGCGGGAATAGGTATTGTTCGTATCAAAAAATTCCTGCAGGCTCATTCCTGCCGCCGACCATACGCGGTCCCACTGTACGTTAGCCTCATATACCGAATCGCAGGGCAGGGTGATCATATCGTCCCATGTGATCGTATCGTAGTTAATGATGTACACACCCGGGTTGCATTGTGGCGGTGCATAAATGGTATCAAAGGGGAAGATGGTATCGTTGGGGTCGAGCAGGTAGTTGCTGGCCGGCACCATGATAGAATCCATATAAGCAAATACGGAATCCCCGTCGTGGTATCCGAATTCCAGTACCAGCGAATCGTAAGGTTCGGGCTTGTTCCCCCGGCCCTGTGGCTGGTAGAAAAAGCTGAAATAGATCGAGTCAGCCAGGGTAATGGCACGGTCGCCCCCGGTTTCGAAGAGTGAGTCAAGCCTGATGGGCCTGGATGTCAGATGATCAGCAATAAAAGGGAACTGGCTGGCTTGCGGGTATATGTTTCCCCTTCCGTCGATCGCATCGAGTGTTGCAGCACCGATGTTTACCGACCTGTAGGGGAAGTCGGCGTTGATGAAAGCTTCATTGTCGCTGAATATTGCGGTGTCGGGGAAGATATTGTCGGTATGGAAGTCGGTGAACACCGGTAGCCGGATGGGCATAGGCAAAATGACTTCCTTCCCGCCGTTTTGGTTCGCTGCAGCATCTGTTTTCAGTGCCTGTTTGATCACCGGGTTCGATCCCAGCCCCACAAGTGTTTCCTGGGCCATCGTAGCAGCCAGGGCCGTAAGTACACAAACAGAAAACAGGATAATACGTTTCATTCTGATTCTTTTATTCAATTAAAACTCCGGCACCACTACTTTTGTTGTGTCAGCCATATCAAGGGTATCCGGACGGAGTTCTTTTATAAGTGCTTCAAAGTCGAATTCAAGGTCTGACCTCAGCGATATGTCGATGGTACTGCCCCTGAACAGCCTGCGTTCGTTATCCCATGCCGGCCTCTGGCGGTAAACCCTCGAATGAGCGGGGTCTTCCTCGTCGAGGAAATAAATATTGCCTGTATTGAATGAGGCCTTGTTGATGGCGTCGACAGCTTCACCCAGGGTGAGCCCAACCAGGAAAGGTACAGGTGCCATGTGTTCCTGGCCCAGCCCCACAACCAGGTCGATGCCGGAACCTTTGTTGATGATGGTACCGGGTTCGATGACCTCACCCTCGAACAGCTGTTCGAGTATGGCATTTCCCGCAAAATCTTCAACATATTGCAGCTGGTTTACCGTAAGTCCTTTCGAACGAAGGCTGTTCACAGCCTGCCGCAGGCTGAGGTCGATCAGGTCGGGCATCTCCACTTTTTCAATCGAATAGGCCACCAGGGTCACATAAACCTTCCTGTTCGCTTTCACTGCCGAGCCGGGCGGAGGGTTCTGTATAACAACAGATCCCTTCGGGTTTTGTGTATCGAAGATAGAATCGATGACGATGAACTCGTAAAGCCTGTCGTAACGTTCATTTTCGATCTCTTCCAGTGTTTTCCCGGAAAAATCCGGAAGCACGTAGGTGTCGCCATGATTGGTGTAGATCTTTATGAACTGCAGGACAATGAAAAACAGGGCAACGGTCAGGAGTATGCTAAGACCGAAGTGAATGTAAAACCTCTTTTTGATCAGGAAGCCGAAAAACGACATGTTCGTGTTAATTTTTCCCCGTTTAATAGCTAAAACTGCCGCAAAGCTAAATGTTTAACTACAAATATCCGGTGATATTGCCCGGTGGAGGCAAAGATAAAAATTAATTATATAAATTTATCCGGCAAAACCGTTATCCAGGTATATGAAGAAAAGAATAGCCATTGCCGCCGGGGGTGATTCGGGCGAATATGAGATCTCGGTCAAAAGCGCCGCTGTCGTTGAGCAGCAGCTTGACCGGGAACGTTATGAACCCTATGTGATCGTGTTCCGTGGAAAAGAATGGACGTGGACATCCCCTTCGGGAGATAAATACCAGGTCGACAAGAATGATTTCAGCCTGGACACAGGATCCGGGAAAGTGAAGTTCGATGCGGTGTTTATCGCCATTCACGGCACACCGGGAGAGGATGGCAAACTGCAGGGTTATTTTGATATGCTGGGCATACCGTATACTACATGCGACCAGGCCACTTCTGCCCTGACGTTCAATAAATATTTCACCAACCGTTTCATATCCTCATTTGATATTAAGCTGGCCCCATCGATACTGCTGTACCGTGATAGAATTTATAATCAGGCAAATATTCTCCGTGTTTGCGGACTTCCATGTTTTGTAAAGCCGAACAGTGGAGGTTCCAGTGTTGGCATAACAAAGGTAAATCGGGAGGAAGAGCTTAAAAGAGCGATTGATAAAGCATTCGTGGAGGATGACCAGGTGCTGGTGGAGGGCTTTATCCCCGGCAGGGAGATCACCTGCGGGGTGATCACTTACGCAGGACAACCCAGGTCATTGCCGGTAACTGAGATCATTACCGAAAACACATTTTTCGACTATGAGGCCAAGTATACGGATGGGGTCGCCGATGAAATAACGCCGGCTGATATACCTGCGGATGTTGAGCAATTATGCAGGGCTACATCTGAAATGCTGTACGACCGGCTCCATTGTTTCGGACTGGTACGCTTCGATTATATCTTCAACGATGATGGCATGTTCTTTCTCGAACTGAATACCGTTCCGGGCCTCTCACCCAACAGCATTCTTCCGCAACAGGCGGAAGCTGACGGCATCCCCCTGAAGGAGTTGTTCAGCCTCAGCCTGGAACAGGCACTGGAACGAAATTCCTGATCACCTAGCTTTTCTTGAGGTACTCCATGAGTTTTCGTGTGGCCCGGCCACGATGGCTGATGCTGTTTTTCAGGGCCAGGTCCATCTCTGCAAAACTCTGTTCATATCCCTCGGGGAGGAATACAGGATCATAACCAAAGCCTTCCTTACCCCGGCGCTCATATAGTATGCTGCCATCAACAATGCCTTCGAAATGCATGATCTCGCCCTTGATCACCAGGGAGATGACCGTGCGAAACCTTGCCTTACGATCGTGTATACCATTCATTTCTTTAAGCAGCCTGGTAATGTTTTTCCCGGCATTGCCTTCTTCCCCGGCATAGCGCGCGGAATATACACCCGGTTTCCCGTCAAGGGCATCCACTTCCAGCCCGGTGTCGTCGGCAAAGCAGTTGCGGCCGTAATGCTCATAAACGAAAAGGGCCTTGATATCGGCATTGCCCTCCAGCGTATCGGCAGTTTCCGGGATCTCCTCGTTGCAACCGATATCCGACAATCCCAGAACTTCAATGCCTGCTGGAACGATATTTCTGATCTCCAATAATTTATGGGTGTTGTTAGTAGCAAATACGAGTGTTTCGGCCATTCCGGGGATTTTTAAAAAGGGAGAAACCCCTGATCCGGTTTCTCCCTTCAAATTATATTGTTTTATAGTGCACTAGGGGAATATTACTGCGTCGTAGTCAGTAAGATTCACCTGGGGTATGTTGGCTGAGTACGTAGCATTGATCGCCTCGATAAATTTATAGGCTACAAAAGCACTTCCCATGGGAGTAAGGTGGATCCCGTCAAGTGAGAAGATATTGCCCTGTACAAAAGTTGATGAAAGGGTAACGCCATCCAAGGTGACTCCGGTTGTCAATTCCGCCAGCTCCTTTTGTGCATCAACATGCGCGAGCTCATACATGATCGAAAGGTTGTATATGATCGAATTGTATTCTTCGATATGTGCCCTTACGTCGGAAACCTCGTCGGCATCGAGTATATACTTATGCGGGATGGGGAATGGCATTTGTGTTTCAGGGTTTGCAACCCCCATGCCATTGCATTTCATGGAGTCGGCAGGTATGGTAAGCAGGAAAAGGTCGTCGGCTGTCATCCTGCCCCATGTGCCATCCGAATTTTCAACTACGAATGCGTTCGGTCCTTCCTCGAAGGTGAAGTCGTATCCAAACAAGCCATATAGTATTTCGAGGCCTGCGGCCTGGTCGGCGGTAAGTACCAGTCCGTTATAGGGAAGCTGGGTGCTCATGTAGGTAAAGAACGGTATCGATAGTATGTCGGGGATATTTGCAATGGCACCTTTGGCGTCGTCGTATGCTCCCGGCTGGTTCTGGATACATGCCGTCAGGATCATGTTGTAATAATTCTCAAATAGCGCCGGAGGTGTCATAGCATCCGCTGCACCACCTGATGCAGCATATCCCAGTATATCATTGTTGCCGATCCAGAGCGTGAAGAATGTAGCGTCGATCGCTGCTGTCAATTCTATAGGGGCAGTGGTCTGGTCGGGTGCAAAACGTGCATAATAAGGATTCAGTTTTGCCATAGAGTCTACAAGCAGGTGAAAGGTTTTGGCTCCCGGGATACCTATATTGTTAAAGGGTCCCTGGTCGGCTACCGACTGGAAGTTGGCCATATTTACATCAACCGGTGCTCTTACGGGCGCCAGGCTTGTTTCACCCAGACAGTCGGTGCTTGGACCTAAGATTAATTTAGGTACGGGAGTTATACCTTCGAAACCAAACCCGTAGTTGTCAACCATAAGCGGTTGCTTGAAATCACCGCCACCCACGGTCTTGAACTGTGTGGCGAGGATGTTTGAAAAGGAGTTTTCCTGTCCTGACATATAAAGTGCCCCGTTGGCATATCCTGCCGTAAGCGAGTTTCCAACGGCCAGGTAGCTTGTGAAATCTGCTCCCCCTTTATCGGGGGTAAACTCGTCGATCTCAGGCTTACAGGAAGCGATCGAAGCGAGTATCAGTATGAATATATAATATTTCAGTTTCATGGCTTTATGCTTTTATGGATTAAAAATTATAGCTTACCCCAAGTCCCGGAATAGCGGTAATAACCTTATACGTTCCGCTGAAATTAGCGGGAGCGTAGTTTTTCTCCGTTTCCAGCCCGTGCAGCTGAATGTAGGAAAGGTCAATGCTGAGCCCTTTCAACGGCACGATGCTCACACCGAGGGTCCATCCAATGGTGTTCAGGCTGACGGTTTCCGGATTGAAATAATCGTCGTCGGTGGGTGAGGGGTCGTAATAAAGCCCTGCCCTGAAAGCAAACATGTTGTTCAGCGTATACTGGCCTCCTATACGGCCGATAAGCGTATTTGAATACTTTCGCGGGTTAACTGATCCAAGCAGGTCATTTTGTTCTTCGAATGTGAAGGTCAGATCTTCATACACACTCCAGAAAACGTAATTGGCTTCAACTGCCAGGGTGAACTTCTCATTGAAGGCGTATGCTATACCAAAGTCAAGGTTGGCAGGCATAGGAAGTTCGGCATCGAATTTATTTTCCGAGGGAATGGTTGTTGAGAGCGACTGAGGCACCTTGAACGTGGCGTCACCGCCTTCAACTTTCATAATGATCTCAGACCTGTAATCGATACCGATGCTGAGTTTTTCCGTAGGCCTGACCATCACACCAACATTATAGCCAATGTTACCTGTGGAACCGCTTAATTCAGCTGTAGAATTCTCATTATAGGGCACCGCTCTCTGGAGGTCTACTTTCCCATAGGCATAAACAAAGCCGGCACCTATAGAAACAATATCGTTGAATTTGAATCCTATTGTCGGCTGGAAGTAGATCGCCTGCAGGCCGATGTTCTGGATCAGGTATCTGCCGGCCCACATATCATCCCATTTTGCCGAACTGCCGAAAGGGGTATATACTCCAAGACCAACGGAAAGTTTGTCGGTGATCATGCCTGCACCATAGAAATAAAAAGGTGTTCCAAACGGATTGTCGGTCCTGGCCTGGTAGTTTGTTGCATCTTTCTGAAAAACGGCATTGGCAATAATGGCACTTGCACCCAGGGAGAAGCTGAACTTGCTGTCCATCATTGATAGTCCGCCCGGGTTATAAAAAATACTGCTGGCGCCAAGTGCAAAGGGGGAACCAACCAATCCCATCCCCGTTTGCTTTTGGCCCTGCAACCTTACCTGGTATCCTCCTGCGAAGGCCGACCAGCTAAGTATTGCTGCCATAAAAACAAATAGTGTAAGTTTTTTCATTGTGCTCAATTTGGTTAATAAATCGCTGCAAGATAGGAAAAAATAAGTATTACATAATATTAATTTAACATGAGGGAGGCAGGATGTGTGGGGCAGATATCCGATATCAGATATCAGATATCAAATATCAGAATTACCTCCGTCCTCATGCCCGCGATTGATCAGAATCGTGCGGTGAGTCCAAAGTGGACCTTTGCTGCCTTGAACTGAAGAGGTTGGCCATCGCGGCTTCCCATAGCGTAGCTCAAAGAGAAGATGCCCGCCCTGGTTTCGAAATTCACTCCGGCACCTATACCGTAAGGTGTATCATTGAAATAGCCCGAATTGGTGTTTTGCTCGTAGTAGGCCCCGTCGAAGAAAATATTAAAATAGGAGTTCAGGTCGAAGAGGTACCTGAATTCAAGGGTGAGAATAGTATATATCGAGGCCGTGAGGGATTCCTCATCGAAACCGCGCAGGGTTTTGAGTCCCCCTATACGAAACAGCTCATTTTCGAACAGGTTTTCATTTTCCAGGAAACCGCTCTGGTTCCTTACCATCAGGGCACTGTTCCTGAACAGGGGAATAAAACCTGCTGCGTCAAGTTGCAAGCTGTAAAGCGTGCTGCTAAGCGGTATGCTGTCATACAATTCCTGGTTCACATTTGCATTCTTCTTGATCTTTTTCGAGCCTATCGCACCCATCAGTTCAAAGCGGAATCCTTTCCTCGGGTTGTACCGGTAATTCAATCGACTGAAATCCATACCAAGTCCGTAAAGGCTTGTGTTGATATCGGCATACTCGGGCAGGGTCGTGGCAAATTCAAGCCCTTCGGTGCTGAGCAGGTTCGACATCTGGTTCTCATAAAAGGCCATTACATGGTTGTAACCGTTAAAAAGGACCTGTATGCCAAGTTTGTTCGACAGGTTCAGGTATGATGTGTCTTTTTTGTACAAATGAAGCTTATAATCGATCCCGAAAGGTGTATTGAAAAGAAAAGGGAAGTTAAAATGGAATTTCAGGTCCTGGCTTTGCGCTTCCAACTTTCGCCAGTTGAAATCTATCAGTTCGCCCCTGTTAAAAGCATTCAGGAGTTTTAACTTGATATCCCCGGTAAGCAGCAGTTTACCGTCTACATCATCATTGGGTGCTATCCCGAGGATACCGTCAAACTGGCTGGCTCTCTTCTTGTCAAGGTAGAGGATCAGTTTTGCTTCATTGTCGATAAAGACGACCTCGTGGGGGCGTACTTCGGTAACAAATGGAAGGTCCTGTAATCTTGCAGCTATCTTCCTGATCCTTGATTCATTGTAAAAGTCACCTTTCTTAATGTTGAAGTAGTTTCGAATAAATTTCGGATGAATCCTGGAACTGCCTTTTACCATAACACTATCGATACTGACCCGCTGGTTTTTTGTAAGGTTAAGACTGGCAGTTATGGTATTTGCATTACCCAGGCTTATACTGTCGAGTTTCACCATGGCAAAAGGGTATCCGTTGTTTTCGCAATAGGTAATGATCTTAGTGTACAGTTTCCGGATCCCTGCAGGTGAATATGCCCTGTCGCGGTATAACTTTTCTTTGTATCCGCTTTGCCTCAGGACCTCTTCCGGAACGTTGCCGCGGCGGATGATGGTCATATTAAAGATCTCCCCCACATAAATATATCCCTTCAGATTTGCGCTATCTTCAACCAGTGAATCAAAACTGGCGGCCAGGTATCCCTTTTCATAAAAATACTCCAGCACCTTGTGTAGCTCTCTGATGGCATCTGCCTTATTCGCTGCCTTTGAGCGGTAGTTCAGGCGTGCAATCTTATCCTTGCTGGCTTCATCGAGCGGCAGGACCTCAATGTTGACTTCCTGGGCTGTTGAATTTGCTGCAAGCATCAGGGCAATGATAAGGGTAGCTATGTAAAAAGCATTTTTCACTTCATTGATATCTGTGATAGAACGGGAACAATAGCATCTTATTCTATCCGCCAGTCGATTTCAGCCTTGCCCTGCCCTCTCAGGATCTCGTTTGTTTTCGAGAAATGCCTGCAGCCAAAAAAACCCCGCTGCGCCGAGAAAGGAGAAGGGTGAGCAGCGGTCAGGATATGGTGGCGGACTGGATCGATCAGGCCTTGCTTGGCAATGGCAAAGTTACCCCAGAGCAGGAACACGAGCCCCGATCTTTCCAACGACAGGCGGGTTATCACGGCATCGGTAAATTGCTCCCATCCTTTGCCCTGGTGTGATCCGGCATTGTTGGCCCTTACGGTAAGCGAGGCATTGAGCAGTAAAACGCCCTGCCGGGCCCATTTTTCGAGGTTGCCGTTCTCAGGTATGTCATATCCCAGGTCATCCCGGATCTCCTTGAAAATGTTTACCAGGGAAGGGGGTTTTGGAATCCCCTCCGGGACTGAAAAACACAGGCCATGGGCCTGACCTTTGCCATGGTACGGGTCCTGTCCGAGAATAACCACCCTGACATCCCTGAACGGGGTATGGTCAAATGCTGAAAAGATTAGGTTTCCGGGTGGGTATATACGGTACTTCTCTTTTTCCTGAACTAAGAACTTTTTAAGGTCTGCAAAGTATGCAGACTGAAATTCCTCCATCAGGACTTCTTTCCAGCTTTCTTCTATCCTGGGGTTTAATTGATTTATACTCATATGTTAATTTACAGTGGACTCAGGCAACATATTGTCATTTTTTTTGTTTATATTATGAAAATGCGTTTATATTTGTGACAAATACCTGAATCCTTTATCATGACTAAAATTATTAAAAAAGTAGGAATAGTAGCTTCTGCAGTGGTCCTTTTCGTATTGTTTGCCACCTCCTGCCAGTCGAATGAACGATGTGCGGCATATGGCGAAACATACAAATACCAGAAACAGTCGAACTACTAGGCTGAAAACCCCTGGCTGTATCCGGGATGCAGCAATGGGACAACTGATTTCCCGGTCTTCTTGATCCATGGCCTTTATTAAACACATAATATTGCTGACCCTCCTGCTTATGGCGGGTCTTTTTGTTTTTGCCCAGGAACAGGAAGTTGAAAAGAGGAATAAGAAGGTCCGCGAACCTGTTTATGATTCCATCTCAGACAGGGTGCTACTCCGGCGTGAGTTTGCAGGCGGTTTAATATTGCACTCCAGGGGCTGGGGATTGCATTTCAGGAAAGGCAGGAACCTCAGCTTTTCCCGATCACTTAACTGGGAGATCGATGTAGTAAGCCTCCGGTCACCAAAAGAGATCAAATCGCTTAATCCCTATTTTAACAATGCAAAGAGTTACGTTTACGGCAAGCTCAATCATACATACATCTTACGGGCCGGAATCGGGATAAAGCGGCTGCTTAACCGTAAACCATACTGGGGAGGGGTCGAACTGCGTTTCGTGTACATGGGAGGCTTCTCGCTCGCCTTTGCCAAACCCGTATACCTGTACATTCTCAATTATACGCCCGACAACGAATCATATTCCATAGATATTGAGCGTTATGATCCGGAGACCCACGGGCTGGACAATATTTACGGACGGGCGCCCTGGATCAATGGGGTTGAGTATACCACATTGCACCCCGGCCTTTATGCCAAACTGGGGTTGAATTTTGAATTTGGCAAGTATAATTCGTCCATAAAGGCGGTGGAGGTTGGAGGCATTCTGGATTTTTATCCTCTTCCGCTGGAGATCATGGCATACAATCCGAAACGTACCCTGATACTCACCTTTTACATAGGGGTTAGTTTCGGGAAGCGGTATGATTAAACAGTTACCACGTATTACGTATTAATTGACGCTTGTCGGTTTTCTATTTTTAATTTCGCTGCTGTTTAATCCTCCTTCGCATTCGCATGGGCGGACGAAAAGAGTGGTTTAATTCCTCGATGCTCTGCATCGAAAACTTGGGTCCAGGGTTCTACTCCGGGGTTTAATACCAGTTATTCGAATATCTGAAGACTGGAGATAAGGCTTATAGAAAGAACTCGTGATACGTTGTACCTGATACCTAATACAAAAAAAACCGCTCCTTACGGGAGCGGTTTTTTGTTTTTGGTTTTGATGGATGCTATTTATACAAAGTGATCTTGTGAGAATAGCTCTGATCACCTTTTGTAAGGTTCACGATATACATTCCATTGGCAAGATTGCTGAGGTCAAAGATCCTGCTGCTGTTTCCACTGCTGAATACTGCTTTATCCTCGAGCTGAACCTGTCCGATCATATCCATAACACGAATAGTGATCTCTGTGTTTTCCTCACCGTCGATATCAATATGCAATTTTCCGGAGCTTGGATTTGGATAGATGTTAATGCTGTTGCCATCAAAGGCTTCCTCAATTCCGAAATCTTCAGCACGGGTGGTGAAACTCCAAACCTCTGACCAGGCCGTGGTGTCGATACCCTTGATCGAACGGGCACGCCAGTAGAATGTCGTTTCATAGTCGAGCAGGAATACCACCTGGAAGGAATTATCAGTTCCTTCTACTGTTTCATGGCAGCAGGGATCGTCGAAATTATCGGTGTTGTTGTATTCAACCTGGTAGAAGTCTACTCCTGTGATCTCTTCCCATTCAAGCAGTGGGTTGACCTGCACGTCTAGCTCTCCATTTTCAGGAGAATCCAGTATGGGTGCAGCAATTGTTGTGAAAGAAAACACTTCCGACCAGTCTGATATGTCATTGGCATGACGGGCCCTGACCCTCCAGAAATACTCTGTATCAAAAGTCATGAAACCATCAGTCATATATTCGAATCCTTCTTCCACAATGGCGCCGTATGGATCTGTGAATTGATCATCTTCAGCAATTTGAACCTGAAAATCCACGACTCCTTCAATTTCATCCCACTCAAGGGTTGTAGCAAGTCCCAGGTCAGTATCACCATCACCGGGTTCATCAAGTTCCGGTGCGGCGACAATGCTGAAGGTCCAGCTTTCTGACCACGGGCAGGTGTCAGTAGCATGAAATACCCTGGCGTGCCAGTAGTACTCTTCGCCGAAGAGCAGGTAACGGCTACTCAGGAAATTTGTATCGCTCATTCCATGGAATTTCACATCACTGTCGAAATTCATCGAAGTATCCGCCTCGAACTCATATTTCAGGATCCCGCTGATAAAGTTTCCGGATACCGCATTTTTTACTTTCAATTCTACGTTGGGATCATTATCGGCATTTCCGTTGCTCGGTTTGTTATTTTCAAGCACAGAGAATGTAGTGAATGACCACACCTCTGACCAATCGGATACATCAGTTCCTTCCCAGGCCCTGACTCTCCAGTAATATGTTTGTCCGAAGAGAAGGTCGGTCATTTGAAATCCGCTGAATTCAGTTGGTTCCGGTGCAAACGGATTGGTGAATGCGTCTGTAACATCGACCTGAAGTTCATACATTACAGTTCCGCCGGACCCACCAACAGCGGCCCAGTCGAGTATAACATCAGGCATCTGGTCCGCAGCTTCATTAGCCGGTTCCATCAGCGTCGGAGGGTATACGTCGGTTTGGGCAGACAAGTTAAGTAATGCTACGACGAAGAGAAAAAGCAGCGTGGATATTAATTTTTTCATGTCTGTTCTTTTTATAGGGTATTAATTTTTTGTTAGTTCAATGGGTTAATGTGCAACGATGAATTTGCTGGTTTTTATGCTATTCCCGGTGCGCACACTTACAACATACATTCCTCTGGGTATATTGCTGCAATTCAGCTGATACTGGTGTGTTCCACCTTTTTTTGAGAATTGCTCCTGAACAATCAGTTTGCCATTGATATCAAATACGCTGATATCAACATTTCCGGCCTGGCTCAATTCATATTCAACGGTAGCATGATCATTCGCAGGGTTGGGGAATATATAAACACTGCTTTCCAGCTGTGGCATATCAGGTGCGTTAATTCCGACAGGTTGTTCGTATTTGTTCGATATGAACAATCCACGTCCGTTCGAAGCAGCATAGATCACGCCAAAGTTATCGGTTCCGGGATAGGTAACCATTACGGAATCCTCTCCGTTCCAGACCATATAGCTTACGTCAGGCTGCCTGACGGTTTGTTGTTTCAGTGCGAATACCGGTGTGGAACCAATAATGCCCTGTGAACCTTCCCAGTCGGGTGAACCGGCATTGAGGCTTTGTGTAGAATAGATACCAAAGTCCGTTCCCAGTAAACAGAGGTTAGAATTGTTCATCTCTATCATGGCAGAGTATACCGGTACTTTTGGCAGGTTATTCTGGATAGAGGTAAATGTGGGGTTCGCATCTGTGGCATTTGTTGTCTTGAATGCGTAGTGTTCCAGACCATAATTCCCGAGTCCAAGCACTACGAGGTTCGGATCCTGGGGATCAACGGCGATCGCAGTAATGGTATTTGTGTTTTGGGCCTGGGTTACCGGGTCGATGAGTGGGATCTCTGCTGTCGAAACAATGCAGTAAGGACTCCTGACGTCGGCACGGTCATAGTTGTATGCCGTTGCAAGGTTTGCGATCCTGTACACACGGCCTTCCTGTGTTCCAACATAGAGGTAATTGGCATCGTTCGAGAGGGCCATACAACTGACCACCCCTTCTATGCCTTCCCTGCTTTCTTCTGAAATCTGGAACCATTCAGGTTCTCCGGAGAAGTCGAGAATGTCAAGTGTCATCCACACCTCGTTTTCAGCTCCAAGGAAGAATTTTGTTGCAACGATGTCTTTAACCCTGACGGTGTCACCTACCTGGTAATCAATGTCGGTCACCCATTTGAACGGGAATCCTCTGTTGCGGCTGTTAACATATACTTCTGTTCCGGCAGGAAGAGGAACTCTTACAGGGTAGTCGACCGAGTCGCGGCTGTTTTGATTTTCGAAATTTTGCCAGAATATTGCCGGAACGATATCATTGGGCAAAGAGATCTCTGTGCTGAGGAATGAATTCGATGTGCTGAAACCAAGGTCCTCTGACCTGAAGAAATTACCGCCGTTGTCTGAATAAATGACCACTTCGCTGTCCATGATAGTGAGGAAAGACTCCCCTCCATTTCCTCCGTAAGGAGGTATATTGGCAAGGATCTGTATTCCGTTCTTGGCGGTTGCGGGGTTTGTCTGACCTTCGATCAGTTGCACACCTGCCTGGTCAAATCCCGACACAACAAACCTTTCGATACCACTTATACCCAATGTCATCGATTGTGAGGTATTATAGGTCTTCGAAAGTTCCTGGAATGTAAAGAACTCACCATTCAGGATACCTCTTGATACACCTCCGTTATGTCCTGCCAAAAGTTCATTGTTCTTTCCGGGCCTGAAAACATAATTGTAGTGTGATGGATGAACATAGGAAGGAAATATTTCCGGCGGAAGTACACCGTCTGAACGCTGGGTCCACTGGTAAAAGCCACTCTCATCATATTTTCTGCCTTCCCACATGTCAATGCCTCCAACCAGTATCCTGGTTTCATCATCTGGGAATACGGAAAGTGCAATATTCAAACTGGTGAATGTGAGTGGAAGTATGGTACTGCCGCCTGGTGCGACGACCCTCCAGTTCACACCTGCGTCAACAGATGTGTAGATATTGATCAACGATCCATTAACATCAAGTACAATGGCATACAGCACATCCGGGTTAGACGGTGCAATGGCCAGTTCAAGCTCTGAAACATTTTCATAGGGAAGATCAAATGTATCACTCGAATGGAGCACAAAGTTATTCGGATTGCCATCGGGGGAGATGTAACAAAGTCCGTCGAGGGATGTGGCTGTAATTCCGTTAGAACCCACATTCATATCGGATGAGTAACCAACCAGTGGCATATCGTCATTGCTCCTGGCCAGGTTCCAGGTTTCACCGTCATCATTGGAATAGAATACTCCGGTGAGCGTGGATGCGAACAAGGTACCTGTAGAGGGGTTAACCTTGATATCGTATACCTCTGCGAATGCCGCATTGCCTGTTGTTGGGTCGGTTGCAGTAAGCAGGCTGAAGTTTTCACCATCTGTCGACTTGTAAATACCGGATCCCGGATAGAGAACACCCGTACCAACATATATGGTGCCGTCATCTGCCTGGTCGATACAGGAAACGCGCAGACTGTTCTCCATGCCATTGATCTTGTTCCATGTCAAACCACTGTTTGTTGATTTGTAAAGACCTCCCGTAAAGGCTCCTGCTATGATGGTGGTCGTGGTAGTGTCACGCTTATCATAGAGGATGGCACTCGTAAAACCACCTACATTGTCTGGCCCAAGGAAATGCCAGTCGAAATCTTCCATATATGATTTCGTTGCTAAATCGTTTTCCGGTGCAGTGTAGTTGTTAAGATAGTTAGATTGTAGCTTGGCAAGGTAATGCTGGGATGCAATGGAAGCCTCATGTGTCACATCATTGTCAGGATTGCTGAGAAATGATTCCTGAAATGTAACCGTTGAGGAGATTAAAAACGCTCCCAGAAAAACAACTAACGTAACAAGACTTAATGGTAAAACTTTATTTTTCATGTTAGTCAAATTTGATTTTTGGTTTTAACGGAATATTAATTTTATGTTAGTGCAATATAAACTTACGTGGCACAAGTTACACCTTTTTTAAAAACAGGCAAACCTGCAAGATTCAAAAATATTAACAAATATAGGTTAAATTATCATAATATATTATTTAACAAAATTAAAAGATTCTCGATAAAATGCAAGTTTCACCAAGTTATCGGCCGACAAGAATCAGATAACGGTATTGGATCATTTTTCCGATTATTGTTGTAATTTCGCATCGAAAAATAATCAATTAGTGTTAAAAACTCCCTAAGAATGAAACTTTTACGAGCTCTGTTCATTGTATGTGCCGGTGCTGTACTGCTCACTTCTGCCAGTACTCCGGCTATTGCCCAGGAAGAAATTGCTGATACGGCATATGTTTTTGAAACGATCGTTGAAATCCCTGCTACTGCTGTAAAGGATCAGCATCGCTCCGGAACATGCTGGGCTTTTGCAGGCATCTCTTTTGTTGAATCGGAGGTGCTCCGTATTTCGGGTAGGGAAACAGACCTCTCGGAAATGTTTGTTGTGCGAAATGCATATGCCGAAAAAGGACTGAAATATGTCAGGTTGCACGGAAGTTCAAATTTTGGCCCCGGCGGACAGGGCCATGACGTGATCAATGTCATCTCAGCCTACGGGATCGTACCTGAAAATGTGTATGCCGGGTTGGAAATAGGAGAGGAGAAACATGATCATGGCGAGTTGGATGCTGTATTGAAGGGCTTCCTTGATGCCGTTGTAAAGAAACGCGGCGGGAAACTCAGTCCCAAATGGTTTGAGGCATATAATGCTATCCTGGATGTTTACCTCGGAGCCATACCCGCTTCATTTGAAGATGAAGGAAAAAAAGTCAACCCAATGGGTTATGCAGATGCGCTGGGGATAAATACCGACGACTATATCGAGATCACTTCATACCAGTGTTATCCCTTCAATGAAGCAGTTTTGCTTGAGATCCCGGATAACTGGTCGGACGACCTGTACTATAACCTGACACTGGAAGACCTGATGGAAGTGGTAGATCATGCGCTCGAAAATGGGTATTCCATATGCTGGGACGGGGATGTCAGCGATCGCGGATTCTCACACCGGAACGGGCTGGCCATCATGCCTGAAAAAAAGGTGGAAACCCTCAGCGGCACTGAACGTGAACGCTGGGAAAAACTTACTGATGCCGAGAAAGGAAAAGAACTGTATAGCTTTGATAGGCCCGGTGATGAAAAAGATGTGGATGATGCCATGCGGCAGGAACACTTTGATAATTATACCGCCACCGATGATCATTTGATGCACCTTACCGGCATTGTTGAAGATCAGCATGGAACAAGATATTACATCACCAAGAACAGCTGGGATGACGACAGCAATGACAAAGGCGGATATCTTTATATGTCAGCACCTTATGTTCAGATGAACACCATCGCAATTATGTTGCATAAAGATGCGGTTCCGGAGGATATTGCAAAGAAACTCGGACTCTAGGAGTGCCGGGTGCCGACCTTGCCTGCCGGCAGGCAGGGTGCCGGGTGCCGAGTGAGGAATGTCAATGTTAATCAGCTTGTAAATTGTCTGCGGTCAGATCCGTCTGATGCTCGACGCCGGCATCCATCCTTCACTACCGTTTGCAATGCGTATATTGCACCAGTTGTTGATCTCTTCCATAATGAAAACCTTGGTTCCTTCATGGATCACAAACAGATCCTTGCCTTGCTGGTTGGGAGATGATTTTACCGTGATGGTGGGATCAAATACGATAGCTTCTACATGCTTGCTCTGCATTACGTATTTGGTGTAGGTCATGGAGAAAATACTGATACCAAGTACGATCAGCACGCCACCAACCCAGAATGCAAATTTACGCATACGGATATTTCTCGACAGGAAGAAGATGCCCGCGCAGAGAACGATCAGGGCAAAAATCACCAGGCTCGAGATGGTCCAGGTATGAAGATTTATGCTGTCTCTCAATAATTTCCACCACTTAACATAGAAGATCTCGGGTACTTCTTCAATCTTATCGGGTATCATGCTATTGGCGATACGCAGGTTGAAAGCAATATCTTCATCCCGCGGGTCAAGTACCTTTGCGCGCTCGTAATTCAGGATAGCTTCCGGTAATTTGTTCAGGTTGAAATAAGCATTTCCAAGGTTATAATAAAGCCTGGCAGACTCATATCCTTGTGCCAGCACACCCTCATAATACCCGGCCGCCTCGCCGTATGCTTTCAGGTTGTAAGCCGAATCCCCCTTGATCAACAGTTCCTGCTGAGCATGGATGGCTGTAAAGGATAGAATTGCTACGACTATGATAATGGCCTTTTTCATCATGCATCAGGATTTTAATTCGCTTTCGATCCGGCTTATAAACGTGATCGCATCCCGGTAGATCTCATTCATCAGGTTTTCGCTCTCACCCGGGGCAAACCTGGCAAATTCACATTTATTCAATACTTCAATGAAACTGTCAATGTTTTCCTCACTAACGTTTTTGGCACTCAGCCTTCCCCTTACGCTGTCCATGGAAAGATCGGAAAGCGGAATATTGAACTTGTCGCTCAGGTAACCCCACAATGCCCTGGACACTTCAGTATAAAAGTCTTCTTTCTTTTGCGCCTTAAGGAATACGTTCGCTGTTTTAAGATTCTTCTTTGCCACACGTGTTGCTTTCCTGTTTCTCACCATGGCTATGTCTTTCCTGCGTTTCCTCAAGTTTATCACGATCACCGCCACAACGAGCAGTATCGCAAGCGGGAGCACAAGCAGCACTATATACAGCGGTGAGGAAAAAAGGTATTGCCCCCGGATGCTAAGATTATAATTTCCGGTTTTGATATAACGAATGTCCTGTCCCAGGTACATGATATCTTCCTGTGAAACACCGCTGTATGTCACTGTGCCGGCCGGCTGGTCACCTTTCTCAACCACTATATTAAATGCCTGTGTCGCGACCTTTTTGTATTTACCTTCTGCCGGGTTGAAATAACTGAGCTCAATGGGTCCCACTGTGAATTCCCCGGCACTCCTGGGGATGGCAAGGAATTCAAAGGTCCTGCTTCCGGAAACGCCTGTGGAAGATGTTTTTATGTTTTTGGTAATCTTGGGTTCGTAGGTTTCAAAGTCGGGAGGCCAGTTGATGTCGGGAGTATTGATCAGCTCCAGGTTCCCGCTTCCCCTGATGACCAGTTTGATGGTCACCGCTTCGTTAACGATGAGGGTTTCATTATCGATGCTGGCACTGATGTTGAACTGCCCGACTGCACCGCTAAAACCAGCCGGTTTGCCTTCGATGGGAAGGGGTTTCACGTTAAGCTTCAAGGGATTCGATTCCATCTCGATCCGTACGTTCTGATACTGGTTGTTGAAGAAGGGGTCGTCGAAGAAACTATCGAAGAAGGGATCGCGGGCCTTGCGGTTGGACTGTGTCCGGAGCTGTGCGGTACAGTTCAGTTTTTTCGGTTCGATCACGATCTCACCCGATTTCTGGGGGAAAAGAGCTGCTTTGTACAATTCCCCGGTCATGTATTCCCTGCCATTGATAACCTCCTGGCCGGGTTCGATCTGCTGCCGGTCGCTGCTCAGGTTCGTTGCCCAGAAACCCGGGAACGAGGCCAGGTTCTCTATATCGATGTCGGAAATGGGCACATTGGCAGTATAGATCTTGTAGGTGAAGACCACCTGCTCCCCCTGGTAGGGGTTCCTGTTGCTGATGAAGGCTTTCACAAAGACATCATCCTTCGTGAGCCCATCTGATTGCTGTCCATCTGTATTTCCGCCCTGCTTAACTGCATTCCCCGACCGGGCTGCGTTTCCCTGTACTACTTCGATGCTCACGGGCCTGCTACTGACCGTTTCCCCGTCAACCTCAATGGATGCAGGGGGGATCTCGAAATTTCCTTCTTTAAAGGCTTGCAGGTAATATATGTAACTGACTGTGGTCGATGCCGACATCTTGCCATTGATAACCTGGTAGCTCTGGCTGGTGGAGATGTTTGGTCCGGAAAGTACACGGAAGTCTTTTATTTCGGGGCCACTGAACTGGCCTCCCTTGGTATTTACGCTGTAGGATAGCTGAAACCTGTCACCAACCGAAACCACGCTCCTGGCCGAGGCCGTAAGCTTGATCTCATCCGCCCTGACTGCGGAAATGATGATCATCATGATGATGGCCGATAACACGTATTTTTTCATATTTCTGGTTTTCATGTGCACTTACCAGTCTTTTTCGCTTTTTACCACTTTCCCTTTTACCTTACCCAGCTTAACCTTTTCAAGAGTTTTCTTTTCATCGTTTTTCATAGCTTCCAGCATACGTTCAGCGTCTTCTTTCGATATTTGCCTGGATTGTGGTTGTTGTTGCTGCTGCTGTTGCTGATCTGCATTCTGCTGTTGATCCTGTTGCTGCTGCTGGTCCTGTGGCCTGTCCTGCTGCTGATCCTGGTCCTGCTGATCCTGATTCTGATCCTGATTTTGCTGTTGATCTTGTTGCTGATCTTGCTGATCTTGCTGATCTTGCTGATCTTGCTGGTTCTGCTGTTGTTGTTGCTGCTGATCTTTTAACAATAGCTGCGCATAAGCCAGGTTGTACTTGGCTGCAGTATCTACCGGGTTTATCCGCAAGGCTTCCTTATACGATTCAATGCTGAGCGGAAGTGCTTCCGAAGCAACCGAATCTGATTTCAATGAGGCACTCAGTAAGGTATTGCCGAGGTTATAGAAAGCTTTACCTTGTACTTCCTTGTCCACCTGCAAACGTGCTACGGAATCGAACATCATTCCAGCCTGGCGGTAATCATTCAATTCGTAATACACATTTCCCAGGTTAAAAAGCCCTTTATGGACGGTTCCTCCTTTTTCAAGCGAACGCATGTAGTCCTTCTCAGCCTCAATATAGTTTTTCTCATTGTAATCGTTGTTCCCCCTGCGAATATATTTATTTTCACGCTGGGCAAGCACAGATCCTGCAATCAGGATCAAAACTACGCTTGGCAATATGTATTTTGCAAACTGCATCTTTATTCTCCCAGAGTATTTTTGTCGAAGATATGTATACGGGATGCCCACCTGGTCTTCCTGTTAAAAATAAAAAACTCAAGAAAGACCAGCAGCAGACCAAAGCCAAGGAAATACTGGAACTGGTCTTCATAATCGGTGAACATCCTGGTTTCTATCTCACTTTTTTCCAACGCATTGATCTTATCAAATATTTTACTCAGGCCTGCCTGGGTGTTGTTGGCCCTGACATAATCCCCGTTTCCTGCTGCCGCGATCTGTTGCATCATCACTTCGTTCAGCCTGGTAATGACCGTGTTCCCGTCACGGTCTTTCTTGAACCCTGTTTGCTGCCCGTAACTGTTCAGAACGGGGATCGGGCTTCCGTCGGGGAGGCCCATGCCTATTGTATATACCCGTATACCAAGTTCGCTGGCTGCGGTAGCTGCTTCGATCGCATTGCTTTCGTGGTTCTCTCCATCGGTAATGATGATGATGGCCTTGCTTTGATCTTTCTCGTCAAAGGATCTTATACCGAGGTCAATCGCTTCTCCAATGGCTGTTCCCTGCGATGGAATGTCCTTCGGACTGATGGTGGAAACAAACATTTTGGCGGCGGCATAGTCCGTAGTGATGGGAAGCTGTGTATAGGCTTTTCCTGCAAATATGATGATGCCGATACGGTCGCCCCGCAATTTGTCGATGAGTTTGAACAGGGCCTGTTTTGCCCTCGACAGGCGGTCGGGTTTGATATCCTGTGCCAGCATGCTGTTTGAAACGTCGAGGGCAACCATGATGTCGATCCCTTTTCGCTGCACTTTTTCAAGCTTCGATCCTGTTTGCGGATTGGCCACGGCTATAACGAGTGATGCATAGGCGATCATCAGGATGATGAATTTCAGCAATACCTTCGATCCGGAAGCATCAGGGATCAGCCTTCCCAGAATGCTAAGGTCGCCCAGCCTTCTGAGTGAGGCATTCCGCATCCGTCTTCCGATGATGAAAAGCACTGCGAATACAGGTATTCCCAGCAGGAAGTACAAAAATTCTATATGTTCGAATCTCAGCATTTATGGTGTTGTTCTGAATATAGTGTTCCTCAATATGATCTCCATCATCAGCAAAGCAAGGGCCAGCAGCGCCAAAGGCAGGAATTCTTCATGCCTCCGGCTGAACTCCGTCACATCGATCTTGGATTTTTCCAGTTGATCGATCTCTTCATAAATTTCTTTTAGTTTTTTGTTGCTGGTTGCCCTGAAATACCGCCCCCCGGTAACTTCGGCAACCTGTTTAAGTATGCCCTCGTCGATCTTTACTTCCATATTCTGGTATTGAATACCAAAAGGCGTTTGCACAGGGTAGGGAGCAACCCCCATGGTACCCACGCCTATGGTGTAGATCCTGATACCATATATTTTGGCGATCTCTGCAGCCGACAGCGGATCGATCGATCCTGCATTGTTCACACCATCGGTGATGAGTATGATCACCTTGCTGATGGCATCGCTTTCCTTTAACCTGTTGATGGATGTGGCCAATCCGTCACCAATGGCAGTGCCGTCTTCTATCATTCCGCTTTTAATGTCCTTGAACAGGTTGCGGATCATGCTGTGGTCGCTGGTAAGCGGCGACTGGGTGAAAGATTCCCCGCTGAAGATAACCAGCCCGATACGGTCGTCCGGACGCCCGGCAATAAAATCAGCGGCAACATCCTTTGCAGCTTCCAGCCTGTCGGGCCGAAGGTCCTGTGCCAGCATGCTGCTCGAGACATCCATGGCCATCACGATATCGATACCTTCAATGCTCACGTCGCGTGAGCGGGAAGTCGACTGTGGCCTGGCCAGGGCAAGGATAATAAGTCCCAATGCCATTATCCTGAAAGCAAATAGTGCATGGATCAGGTACTGGCGCCAGCTCTTACGGATGGCATAAAAGCCCGATGTTGAAGAGAGTTGCAGGCCGGGATCATTGTGCTGGAGCTTATACCAGTACCACACTCCGAGCAGGGGCAGGAGTATCAGCAGGTATAAGAACCCCGGGTTTGCAAATGTAATTTCTTCAATCATTATTCTTTCTCTTCCTTTTTATTATCAAGGCCGTCATCCTCCGAAGCCTTGGCGAAGGAGGATCCCCCATTGTTTTCTCCTTCAATAATTTCTTTCCCGTTCTCGATCCTGATCTTCTCCATGATCTCTTCTATCTCCCTTTCACTGCGTGTCGTTTTCACAAATTCGATACTGCTGTTCATGCTGATATCATTATCAAGGGGCAGGGGATTTTCCTTGGCAAATTTCACCAGGTCGGCGAGAACAAGAGTACGTGCGAGTTTGTCGACCGATTCTTTTGGAGCATCCGTATTTTTCAAGCCTTCCAGGATCTCATCGGTGGTCATCTCCACGGCTGTTACATCATAACGGTCTTCAATGTAATTTCTCAGGATATCAGTAAGTTCTGTATAATAATCCTTCACTTTTCCTGCCTGCCAGAGTTTCTTTCCTTTCAGGTTTTCCAGGCCGTTCATGGCCACAACATGGGGCGGGAGTATTATTTTAGGCCTGATGCGGAACAACGGCTTATTCTTTTTCCACCTTGTATAGATATAAATAGCTAGAATGATCACGATAAGCGCTCCCAGTCCTGCTAAAAGCCAGGGCAGGATCTCCCTGAATGTGAGCGGGGCCCCGAGGGGAGGCTTGATGGGTTTGATCGCCTGGGTAGTGTCCACCTGCATCGTATGCACTTTGAGGTAGAGCGGAATCGTGGAAGCTTCAGTGAATACGGTATCATCAATTGGCTGATACTGGAATTTGATGGGAGGCACATAGTAATATCCAGAATCAAAAGAGGTTATGGTGAGGCTTTGAAGCATCTCAACAATGTTCTCCGATTCATTGATCAGGGTATCGACAGGGGACATGGAAACGATCTCAATGTTCCTGGTCAGCGTGTCTTTGTAGTGTGGCCATAACACCCTGTAGTCGAGTGGCATGGTAAAGCTGATGTTGAGATCGATCTGGTCCCCGATCAGGATGTCCGTTGTGTCGAAACGGGCGATGGGGGATACTTCCTGGGCAAGCCCATTTCCGGGGTAAAACGCAATGATCAATAATATGATGAATAAGAGTTTCTTCATTACATCCTCGACTCCCTGATTTTAAACAGGTTTACAAGCGGTTTCACGTAATCCTGGTTGGTGCTGATACTGGCAAAGTCGGTACCGCTGCGTTTGAATATTTCGTCCAGGTATATTGTATGCTTTCGCCACCATTCATTGTAATTGCTCCTGGCCTGGGCCGAAGCAGTATCGATCCAGCTGTATTTACCTGTTTCCTTGTTGAATATTTTAACCAGGCCGATATTTGGGAGGCTGGTTTCGCTTTCATCGTATACCCTGAGTGCAACCACATCGTGCTTGTTCCCGGCAATGCGCAGTGCTTCATCGAAACCGGTGTCGAGAAAGTCGGAGATCACGAAAGCGGTACAGCGTTTCTTGATCGCATTGGTCAGGTAGCGCAGGGCCTCCGCGACATCGGTTTTCTGGCTTTCCGGCCTGAAGTCGATCAGCTCCCTGATGATGCGCAGGATATGGCTCCTTCCTTTCTTGGGTGGGATGAATTTTTCCACCTTATCGCTAAAAAAGATCACCCCTACCTTATCATTGTTGTTAATGGCCGAGAAGGCCATCACGGCAGCGATCTCCGTCATCTGGTCTTCCTTGAACTGAACCCTGCTGCCATATTCATTCGAGCCGCTCACATCAATAAGCAGCATTACGGTAAGTTCCCGCTCTTCTTCAAATATTTTGATGTAGGGATGGTTGAAGCGTGCAGTCACGTTCCAGTCAATATTGCGGATATCATCCCCGTACTGGTATTCCCGTACTTCACTGAAGGCCATACCGCGCCCCTTGAAGGCGCTGTGGTAGTGCCCTGTGAAGATCTGGTTTGACAGACCACGGGTCTTGATCTCGATCTTCCTGACCTTTTTTATGATATCACTGGCTTCCAATGCTTAATAAATTCTGAACTCTGAGCTTTGAAATCTAAACTTTGTATGTTGAATACTGTATTTTGAATACTGCATATTCTCCTACGGAACCTCAACTGTATTAAGGATTTCGCTGATGATGTCTTCGGAAGTGATATTCTCGGCTTCCGCTTCGTATGTCAGTCCGATCCTGTGGCGGAGCACATCGTGTGCCACGGCACGGATATCTTCAGGTATCACGTAACCACGGCGTTTGATAAAAGCAAAAGCTTTTGCCGCTAAGGCCAGGTTGATACTGGCGCGTGGAGAAGCGCCGTAGTTGATCATGCTTTCATATCGTTCCAGTTTGAACTCCGAAGGGAACCTGGAGGAGAATACGATATCGGTGATGTAATTTTCGATCTTTTCATCAAGGTACACTTCCCTCACCACTTCCCTGGCTTTGATAATATCAGCAGGCTTCAGTATCCTGTTCGTTTTGGGATAATCACCCTTGATATTTTGCCGAAGGATGAGTTTCTCCTCTTCCTTGTTGGGGTACCCGATCACGATCTTTAGCATGAACCTGTCGACCTGGGCTTCCGGCAGGGGGTAAGTCCCTTCCTGTTCAATGGGGTTTTGCGTGGCAAGCACCAGGAAGGGCTCTTCCAGCGGGTAGGTGGTGTCGCCAATGGTAACCTGCCGTTCCTGCATGGCTTCCAGCAGTGCACTCTGTACTTTTGCAGGCGATCGGTTGATCTCGTCTGCCAGGATGAAATTAGCGAATATGGGCCCTTTGCGGACCACAAACTCTTCTTTCTTCTGGCTGTAGATCAATGTGCCGAGAAGGTCGGCAGGCAAAAGGTCAGGTGTGAACTGTATCCTGCTGAACCTGGCTTCAATAGACTGCGCCATCGATTTTATCGCAAGGGTCTTGGCAAGACCCGGTACCCCTTCAAGGAGTATATGCCCGTTGGAGAGCAATCCGATCATCAGCCGTTCGATCATTTGTTTCTGGCCGATGATCACCTTTTTCATCTCCATGTTGAGCATATCCACGAATGCACTCTCTTTCTGTATCTTGTCGTTGAGTGCCTTGATATCGTTTTCCATCATCTGTATCGCGTTTTTTTTGTTAACGCAAAAGTAAATGATGATGTTACTCGCCTGGGGGTATGCGGTGTTAATAAATGTTAAATGCTGCGTTAATTAATGTTAAGGTAAACGGCAACCGGTAACCGGAGGCCGGAAGTGGAGGTTTTGAGTGTTGGGATGATAGAAATTTGTTCGATAATTATAATGAACGTTATAACTTAATTATTTTCTTTCTGATGATTCCAATATCTGTTGTGATCCGGGCAATATAGATTCCCTCTGGGAGTAAAGAGATTTCCATTCTCCCGGACTTATACGAACATTGCACTCTATTGCCAGATGTATTGAATAGTTCAATTTGTATAATTTCAGCTCTTCCATGATTCTCGACCTTTATATAGGAAGATGTTGGATTTGGAGATAAAACGATTTGATCTCCAATAGAACTATAGGAAATATCAGTGAAAATACATGAATCTTCGATTTCCTCAACACTGTTGCAACCCACGCTGTTATTGATTATCCAAGGAGGTCGGAACGGGTCAAGTAAGTATTCACAAATTGTTTGTGTATGACAATGAGATAATCTTTCATTTCCAGCAATTGAAAGGTTTTGCAACATTGAGCCAGGTATGTTATCAAGGCCAGCCAAACTTGTCAATGAATCATTGTTCTTAACTCTTATTCCAATAGCATGTGAAAGATTATTTAATGCGCTCAGGTCTGTTAAATATGGATTATTTGAAATCTCTATATTTCTATAGATATAGCTAAGTTTTTCTAATCCGGACAGATCTGAAATTGCATTCGATGAAATAATTAAGATGTCTCCGCACCTTTCGAGGCTATCTAATCCGTGTAAACTACTTAATGAACTATTACCAGAAATAATAGCTCCATCATTTATCCATTCTCCGGCTTTTCTTAGTTTTAAAAGTGCCGAAATACTTTCCAATGAATGGTTGTTTTGTATCCTAAAGGAGCCTTCAATAGTTGTAATGCCGTTAATTCCATTTATACTTATTAGCATAGGATTATTGACTATTGCAAAGTTTCCATGAATAGTATCACAGTTTATTTTGCAAGCAAGTTCACTGAGAATTGCATTATCACTAATATTAAAGCTCTCACCTACAAAAGTTATTTCTGAAATACCTCCAAGGTTTTCCAGAGAATCATTATCGTTGATAGAAAAGACCCTTGAAACAATTCCTAAACTATCCAATCCTAATACACTTTTAAGAGAAGGATTGTATGCAACTATTAATCTGTCGAGAGTACTTATCTTCTGCAATCCATTGAAGTCTTGTAATTGATCGTTTTCAAGAACAAACAATGTATTTACTGAGCTTAAGTTTTGCAATTCAGATAAGCCTTCCAATTTCTCATTTTGATAAATATATAAACCTCCTCCCACCTTATGTAATCCCTCTAATCCGTTCAAAGCCGACATGATTTCATTCTCACCAAATGAGAGATCTCCCCCAATCGAATCAATCTGTTCAAGTCCGAACAAATTATCAATAGAATCTCCTGTAATTTCCACAAAACCTTCAATATAAGTACATCCAGGATAGATAATAGGGAAACTATCAATTTGAGACTGCGTAGTGAAAATAATTCCTTCAGGTAAACAAGATTGGCTAACACCTGTAGATATTATCAACTGAAAGCAAATCCAGAAAACTACTCTAGAAAATCTCTTTGGCATATAAACAAATATACAAAATTTAAAATTTTGAATTTAGGACATTTGAATTTGTTTAGAATTTTGCCCGAAAACTATCAGGGTAAGGCTTGTTTTGTCCCTCGACTCCGCTCGGGATGACAGTATTAGCTGGCTTAAGTAGTGAAGGGCGCGGCGCATAATAATTGATTTCATCGGTGCGCCGCGCCCTTCTTCTAAAAGAAAAAAAACTGGCATGGTGAGCAAAGTCGAACCATTGCGTCAATCTTGTAAAGAGTCGAAGGGTGGAGCTTGGAACTTGGAACTTGGAACTTGTATATTGGTACCTGGATCTTATTCTTCCATTGAGTCCTTGATCTCCACCAGCTGCTTCCGGATGCGTGCCAGTGATTCAAGTACCTCGGCTTTCTTGTCGATCTCGGCGGGATTTGTTTTCAGGCTTTCTTTCGCACCTTTAAGCGTGTAGCCTTTCTCTTTTACAAGGTGGTGGATCAGGCGGAAATGCTTGATGTCTTCCGGGGTGAACAGTCGGTTGCCTTTCTTATTCTTTTTGGGCTTGATGATATCGAATTCCTTTTCCCAGAAACGGATCAGGGAAGTGTTTACATCGAACATCTCTGCAACTTCCCCTATGGAGTAGTAGAGTTTGGATTTGGAAGTTTGGAGTTCGGAGTTGCCACCCATAAACCCATTTCGTTATTCGTTATTCGTTATTTGTTATTCGGTATTCCAAGTCTTGGCTATGACAAGACTTGCGTATCTCTTGATGCTAATTCCAGCACTTTCTCGAATTCTTCGGGTGTAAAATCGTTGTAGAAGTAGTTTACGGGATTCACTTTCTGCCCGTTATAGATCACTTCGTAATGCACATGCGGCGCCTCCGACAAACCGGTATTTCCAACATAGCCGATGATCTCACCACGCTTCACCTTCTGTCCCTTCCTCACCGTAATGGTCTTCATATGTCCAAACTGGGTTTCGTAGCCGTAGCCATGATCGATCATACAGGTTTTACCGTAACCTCCTTTGCGTCCGTTGAAGCTGACAGTGCCATCCGCCGTTGCGTAAATGGGTGTTCCGGATGGTGCAGTGATATCAATACCCCAGTGCATCCTCCTGTATTTCAGGATGGGGTGGTAGCGCATGCCATAACCGCTGATAATCCTGCCTTTACCTTTTTCTATGGGTTGAATGGCAGGGATGTGGGCCAGCATGATGGACTTATTCCTGGCAAGTTCAAAAACCTCATCAAATGACTTTGATTGCACCACCAGTTCACTGGTAATGCGGTCGAACCTTTTCGTCGTCTCAATGATGACCTGTGAGTTTTTATATCCGTCGAGACGTGCATAGCGGTCAACACCTCCGAAACCAGCCTGCCGCTGTGATGTCGGGATAGGCTCCGCTTCAAAGATAACCCTGTAAATATTATCATCCTTATCCTGCAGGTTGGTCAGTACGGATTCGATCTGGTCGAGCCGGTCGCTGAGCAGGGTGTATTGCAATTCATACTGGGCGATCTCCCGTTTCAACATACGCTCCTTGGGAGAATCAAAAAAAGTATATGCCAGGAATATGCCAATAGCTGCGATCACCACAAACGTGACCAGGTACCTCAGCACCTTTAGAAAGAGCAGTACACCCGACCTGCGCTTTTTCTCGTAAGTGAGTGTTTTAGGATTGTAGAAATATTGTTCTTTGCCCATAAAGATAAATAACGATTGACATGACCGCTCATTGCTAATTCTCGGTCATCAACGGCACAAAAATAATTAATTAAACTAACTTTGCATTCAGTAAAATCCGCAATTATTTAACAAAAAGCCTGTTAATAAACGTTTATGGAGTCCAAGCTTGTACGTAAGACCTTCCTTGATTTCTTCAGGGAAAAGCAGCATGAGATCGTTTCTTCTGCACCTATGGTGATCAAGGATGACCCTACACTGATGTTCACCAATGCAGGAATGAACCAGTTCAAAGATATCTTTCTGGGGAACAGGAATGCGATCTCGCCCCGCGTAGCGGATACGCAGAAATGCCTGCGTGTTTCCGGCAAACACAACGACCTGGAAGAGGTCGGGCATGATACCTATCACCATACCATGTTCGAGATGCTCGGGAACTGGTCGTTTGGCGACTATTTCAAGAAGGAAGCTATTGCATGGGGATGGGAACTGCTTACGGACGTATTCGGGATTGATCCCGAACGTTTGTATGCAACAGTATTTGAAGGAGATGCAGGGGATGGGCTTGAACCGGATGAAGAAGCTTTTTCATATTGGGGAAAGATACTGCCGAAGGAACGGATCCTGTACGGATCGAAAAAGGATAATTTCTGGGAGATGGGCGAAACAGGCCCTTGTGGCCCGTGCTCGGAGATCCACATTGACCTCAGGGATCAAAAGGAAAGGGAAAAAATAGATGGACGGGAACTGGTAAATAAGGATCACCCGGAAGTGATAGAGATATGGAACCTGGTTTTTATAGAGTTTAATCGAAAAAAAGACGGTTCGCTCGAGCCTTTGCCCGCCAGGCATGTGGATACGGGAATGGGATTCGAACGGCTGTGTATGGCCTTGCAGGAAAAAAAATCCAATTATGATACCGATGTATTCGCACCCCTGATCCATGAACTTGGCAAATTGACAGGCCTTGCTTACGGAAAGGATGCTGACACTGACGTAGCCATGCGCGTTGTTGCCGATCACCTCAGGGCGATCGCATTTGCCATTACCGATGGCCAGCTGCCGTCGAATACCGGTGCCGGATATGTTATCAGGAGGATACTCCGCAGGGCTGTGCGTTATGCCTATACCTTCCTGGACCAGAAAGAACCTGTAATTTACAAACTCTGCAATACCCTTACCGGTATTATGGGCGATGCATTTCCTGAACTGAAAAAGCAGCAGGAACTCATCGGCAAGGTGATAAGGGAAGAAGAACATTCTTTCCTGCATACGCTTGAACAGGGGATCAGGCGATTCGATCAGTATATAAAGACTAAGCATGACAGTAAATTGATTGAAGGCGACTTCGCTTTTGAACTTTTCGATACGTATGGCTTTCCCGTCGACCTGACTGAGCTCATCGCCCGAGAAAAGGGCTGGACGGTGGATATGGAAGGATTTAAGAAAGGCCTGGAAGTACAGAAGCAGCGATCGCGGAAGGCTGCGGAACTGGATAAAGACGAATGGATCCTATTGGCCAAACGGGATGTACAGACGCAATTCGTGGGTTATGATACCCTGGAAGCAGAGGTAAAAGTGTTGCGCTACAGGGAAGTACAGGATAAGAAGAAAAAGTATTATGAGATCGTACTTGATAAAACGCCTTTTTATGCAGAGTCAGGAGGACAGGCAGGCGATATGGGTACACTCAGGAATGACGATGAAATAATCCGGATCTTCAATACTGTGAAAGAAAACGACATGATCGTCCATTTTGCAGACAGAGCCCCGGGGAATGGAGAAGGTAAATACAAAGCGGAGGTTGATTACACCACCCGCCTCAAAACGGTTAACAACCACTCTGCTACACACCTTATGCACTTTGCCCTCAGGAAAGTACTCGGAAATCATGTGGAGCAAAAAGGGTCGCTTGTAGATGCCGATCATCTTCGTTTTGATTTTTCCCATTTTGAGAAAATGACAGATGAGGATATCTTTGAAGTTGAGAAAACCGTAAATGCCATGATCCGGGAGAACAATCCCATTGATGAGCACAGGGAAGTTGGCATGCAGAAAGCCCTGGATATGGGTGCGCTTGCATTTTTCGGTGAAAAATACGGCGATAAGGTCAGGGTTATCCGCTTTGGCGAGTCGATAGAACTCTGCGGGGGAACACATGTTGCTGCTACAGGCCAGATCGGTTATTTCAAGATCATCTCAGAAAGTGCTATTGCAGCAGGTGTCAGAAGAATAGAAGCCATCACCGGTGAAGCGGCTGAAGAATATCTTCAGAAAAAACTCAGTTCTGAGGCTGAGATCCGTGATCTGCTCAAGAATCCCAAAGATGTAGTGAAAGGGGTGCATAACCTGATGGAGGAGAACAGGAAACTGCAGAAGCAGGCTGAGGCACTGAACCGCAAGCTGTCGGAAAGCCTGCTGTCAGAGCTGTTATCGGAAACAGTGGCACACAAAGGTATTGACCTGCTAACGACAAAAGTGGATGCAGGCACCGATGTAGTAAAGAACCTGGCGTTCAGCCTGATAAAGAAAAACCCCAGGCTCGTTGCCGTTATCGGGAATGCTGCAGATGGTAAAGCGTTCCTGACCGTGGGCATAGGCGAGGAGGCCCTCAAGCAGACGGGTTTAAATGCCGGGAACCTTGTCCGTGAACTCGCCAAAAATATAAAGGGCGGGGGTGGCGGACAAGCGCATTTTGCCACCGCCGGTGGAAAAGATCCATCCGGCATTCAGTCGGCACTGGATAGTGTGAAGGCATTAGTATAGCCCCCGGCTCATGGCTGCTGTCTATTGGCTTCCAGCGGAGTAAAGAAGCGATAAATATGACTATTTCCCTGCCAATCTGAACAAAGTCGAAGGGCAACACATCCTGCATTCTTCATTATGGGACATAAGTCCCAAAATGGGAATAAAGTTTATGATTGAGATTTTATAGACTCCACTAAATAAACAACTTATGATTTTATGGTGTTTTGGCGTAGATTTTGCACCTTAGCTTAAGACACACAAAGACATCAACCCGAATCTGATCAATAATAATACCCCCGAGTGCTCGGGGGTATTTTTTTTTATTCGTACCTTTAGGATAAATTAGCCATGCAATGTCAGCTCAGGAAAAGGAAAAGCATATAATGAAGGCTATTCAACCGCATATTGCTTCGGGGCCCGAATTCGGTGAGATTGAAAATAAATTCTGGGAGTGGATGAACATCATTCCTCTTGGGATCTTTCAGTATGACAGGAACGGTTATGTAACACACTGTAATTTGTTCGGGCTTGAAATGATGGGATATACCGAAAAGGATATTGCTGATGGGCTGCACGTTTTTAATTTCGCCCATCCGGATGACCTTCCCATTGTTAAGAAAAGATTTGCGAGATTGCTTAAAGGCGATGCCGTGGAAGGCGGTGAGTTCACGGCTGTGCGTAAAAACGGGAACAGTTTTCCCGTTTTATTGTATTCTTTCCCGGTTATGCATGAGACTAAGGTGATCGGTGTTCGTGGAGTAACATTTGACCTGTCCAGAACGAGAAAGATCGAAAAGCAATTGCAGGATCTGCTGCAACGTTACGAGATCATTCTAAAAGCCCTGCCTGACCTGATCTTCAGGTTTGATAAAGATGGCAGGTTCATTGATTTTCATGTAAACTCACCCAGCAAACTGGCGATCAACCCTTCTGAATTCATGGGTAAACCCATTGATAAGGTTCCCCTGCCGGAGAAAGTCAGAAAAAATGGACTGAACAAGATTCTTATAGCATTAAGGGACGATAGCATCGTTATAGACGAATACCCGATGCATGAGGGGGATGAGATCTTTTATTTCGAGGCAAGATATATTCCCATAAATAAGGTAGAGGTGATGGTCATCATTCGTGACATCACGGAAATGAAGCGTGCCACCGAACGATTGAAGCTCACTCAATTCTCAGTAGATCAAATTGCCGATGCCGCATATTGGATGGTTAAGGATGCAAGCATTTTCTATGTAAACGAGGAAGCCTGCAGGGCCTCAAAATATACCAGGGAAGAATTGCTGCAAATGAAGGTGCATGATATTGATCCACTCTTTCCCGCGGCAATATGGAAAGATCATTGGTCTGAGGTAAAAGAAAAAAAACGATTGAGAATTGAATCCATTCATAAAGCCAAGGATGGCCGGGAATATCCGGTGGAGCTAATGATCAACTTCGTGGAATTGGATGATATAGAGTACATCTGTGCTTTTGCCCGGGATATTACTTCTCGAAAGCAAAATGAAGAAAACCTGAAAAAAGCAAAAGAAAGGGCAGAGCAGGCCAATAAGACCAAAAGTGAGTTTATTTCAAATATATCACACGAGATCAGGACACCCCTGAACTCCATTATTGGTTTCTCAGAAATGCTGACAGGCCATCTCGAAGATCCTAAATTAAAGGAGTATGCTGCTTCCATCCGATCTGCCGGCGACAGCCTCTTGATGCTGATCAATGATATCCTTGACCTGTCAAAGATCGAAGCCGGAAGGATCGACATTAAGCCTGAACCCGTAGACCTGAAAGCTGTGATTACCGAAATATCGCAGGTTTTTGCCGTCAAATTAGCAAAGAAAAACCTGGATTTTATCATTGACGTTGACGACGATGTTCCGGCCTTTCTGATGCTTGACAAGGTCAGGATCAGGCAGGTGCTCTTTAACCTCATTGGTAATGCTGTGAAATTCACTCCCAGTGGATACATACGGCTGGTGGTTCATATCCTTGACAAAGACAGGGAGGATGATAAGTATAATTTGCAGATAAAAGTTGAAGACAGCGGTATCGGGATCGACAAAGCATCCCATGAATCTGTTTTTGATTCTTTTGTTCAGCTTGACAATCAAGCGGACTCCGGCACGGAAGGGACCGGGCTCGGGCTGCCCATTACCAGGCGGCTGGTTGAAATGATGAATGGTGAAATACATCTGCATAGCGCTGTGGGGAGCGGGTCCTCCTTTATCATTGATCTCCCGGGACTGGATAAAGCATCAAGCCATGATGAAGATGAAAATCCTTCAAAGGATAAATGTGTCGATCTTCATGGAATCCGAGTCCTCCTGGTAGATGATTCAACGATCAACCGCATGTTTGTGAGGGATAACCTGATCAATTGCGGGGTAATAGTCGAAGAAGCTGTTAATGGTAAGCATGCACTGGAGAAAATAAGTGAATTTTCGCCCGACCTCATACTCCTGGATATCATGATGCCCGTGATGGACGGGTACGAAGCTATTATCAAGATCAGGAAGAATCCGGCAACAGCAGGGCTTCCCGTACTTGCCCTTACCGCCCTTGCAATGAAAGATGATATCGAAAGGATAAAAACATCAGGATTTGATGATTTCCTTATCAAGCCTTTCCACATTGAAGAACTGTATGAGAAGATCACAAGCCTGCAGTTGTATGAGCGAAAAAGCAATAAAGAAACATTGACTCCCGGTATTATGGAAGTTTTGTCGGACATGGATTACCTTCAAGGTCTGAGCAAGGCTATCGAACATATTGAACAGCAGCTGATGCCTCTCTGGGAAACAGCCGTTGACCTTAAAGAATTTAAAACCATACGCAATTTTGCAGAGTCTATTCATCATCTTGGATCTGAATTGGAGATTCATCTTTTGGCCGATTATGGCGACAAACTCTTAATGTTCTGTGATAATTACGATATTGAGAAAATAGATGCAAACCTGGCTATTTTTCCGGAATATCTTAGTAAAATGAAGGAGATCATAAGCGATGAAAAATGATAACGATACAGTTCTGGCGAACATTTTGATCGTTGACGACATCCCGTCCAATATCCGCCTGATGGTAAGTATACTGGATGAACATGGTTATTCGGTATCCTATGCACAGAGTGGCATGCAAGCCATTGAATTGTGCAAACGGGTAAATTTCGACCTCATTCTATTGGATGTTATGATGCCTGTCATGGATGGCTTTGAAGTGTGTGAGGTTTTAAAGGGAATAGAATCGACAAAAGATGTTCCGATCATTTTTCTTACTGCCCGAACCGACCAGGAAAGTACACTAAAAGGCTTTGATGCAGGGGGCGTTGACTACGTTACCAAACCGTTTAATGAGAAGGAGCTTCTGGTGCGTATACGAACCCATCTTGATCTGAAGCAAACGAGGGATGCCCTGCAATCCGAACTTGAATTCAAGAAAAAACTCATGACGGAGAACGCCTTGTTTATTACAAGGAGGACTGAACTGGGAAATGCTATCATCGACGAATTGAAACAGATCAATAAAGAAACACAAAACTCATACAGGGACAGCATATTCGGAGCCATATCCAAACTTAAGAACCTTATCCAGGGACAGGAATGGAAAGAATTTGAACTGCGGTTTGAGAGTGAGCATACCAGGTTCAGGGAAATACTCATTAAACTTCACCCCGACCTTACCCCAAATGAAGTGAAGCTGTGTACCTTTCTAAGGCTCGACATGTCGTCGAAAGAGATATCAGAGATCACCAACCAGTCGGTAAGGGCACTGGAAACTGCCCGTAGCAGGATGCGTAAAAAACTTGGATTGCAACGGTCCGACAACCTGGTGCAATACCTTTTTGATATTGCATAAAAAAGGCTGCTCGCGGAGCAGCCTTTTTTCAAATTCTAAATCCTAATTGATTGCTGTCCGGGATAATTTATTGTAATGCGATATAGTCTTTTATTGGAAGGACTTTGGTGAAGAGGAAAATTGGGGGGCTTGCAAAGGAGTTTCATGCCAGCAATGCCTCGACTACCGCTCGGCATGACAAGGCATTGTTTTTTTAGGGGATAAGGGCGCGGCACTCAATAACTTGATTTTACTGGTGTGCCGCGCCCTTATTCTATTTTAATGACT
>JAZBOU010000001.1:0-4765 GCA_036351275.1 Bacteroidales bacterium | reverse complement strand
GGATGATGCATTTTCTATTGTGAGTGAACTCTGGATGTCGGTGTAGGAGGGATAGAAGGCCGTATTGTTGAATCCTGCTACCAGGAACAGGGCAAATACAGTCAGGAATGTCCCGATGCCACCTTGCCAGATCGCTTTGCTATGGCATTGTTTGTAATCCATCAGCGGACGGATAATGCCGAGCAACACCAGCACAACGCCAAGGCCGAAGATCACGAAAACAACAGGCATCTCCAGCAGGTTGTTGAGGTATTTGTATGATTCCATGTACACCATCTTGCTTTCGGGGTCTATAGCGTAGCCCCTCATGAGGATGAGGTTTACAGCAAAAAAGAGGAAAAATACCAGGAATGGGATGGCATTATTGATCAGCTTTTTCTTCAGCCGGGCGTTGATGGTTTCTTCATCGATGGAAGTCATAAAATACTGCACGGCAAGCAGCCTTGCCAGGAAGAACACTGCCAGGCCGAGCGACAGGTTGATGAAGGTTTCATACCTGCCGAAGTTAAATGCGAGTTCAAGTCCGCGGTATGGTGTTTCCCATTCAACCTGGTTCATCATATTCAGTTTGAATGGTGAGCCTGTGAAGAAAGTAGCAACTGCCGTTCCGATCAGGATGGTTCCCAGCAATCCGTTCGCAAAGAGAAAGCCTTCGTAGGTCTTTTTCCCAAGGAAGTTCCCGGCCTTGCTCCGGAATTCAAATGAAACAGCCTGCACGATAAAAGCAAACAGTATCAGCATCCATACCCAGTAGGCACCTCCGAAGGAGGTAGCATAGAAAAGCGGGAATGAGGCGAAAAACGCTCCCCCGAATGTTACAAGTGTGGTAAAGGTAAACTCCCACTTGCGTCCCAGGGCATTGATGATAATGGTACGCTCCATCTCAGTTTTCCCCAGGCAGTAAATCATGGTCTGGCCACCCTGAACGAACATCAGGAAAACCAGTATCGCAGCAAGGACGGACACGATGATCCACCAGTACTGCTGTAATGCGAATAATGATAGTGTTTCAAACATCTTATTGTCCTCCTTCTTCTTTAGGTCCTTTTTTAATTACTGTTAACATGATCTTAAGCTCTGCGATCAGCAACACCGTAAATATGACTACAAATAACCAGAACGTGATCTGTACATTACTGGCTGCATTCTTGGTTACTGCAGAAATTGTTGGCATAAGATCCTGTATCACCCATGGCTGTCGTCCCATTTCTGCCAGGAGCCAGCCTAACTGTCCGGCAAGATATGGCAAGGGGATGGCAAATACTGCAAGCCAGAGGAGCCACTTGCGTTTCTCAATCTTATCACGCAATACATTGACAAGCGCAAGAATGAAAATGATCAGGAATAATCCCGCAAGGATCACCATGAGGTGGAATGAATAGAATGAGATCGGCACGCTGGGGATGAGGTCTTTCGCATCATCGTAATAGCCATAGCCGAAATATGCAAAATAATTCTCTACCCATTCCGGGTCGGAGAAGAGGGCTTCGAGTTCTTCGGCTTTCTGCTCGAAGGATAATCTCACCATCTCGTTGGCTTTGCTTTCTTTGGCAATTTTCTTTGCTTCCTTGTATTCTTGCAATGCTTTAATTGCTATCCTGCCGCGTTCCATGCGTTCCCCGTACCCAAGCACATCGTTCCCATAGTGGTCGGTATATCCATGGATCAGGTCTTTGATGCCCGGGACATATGCTCCGGCTTCCAGGAATGCCATATAGGATAGCATGTCGGGTATTTCAATGGAAAATGCAAACTGCCGTTCGTTGATCTGTTCTACATCCGGATCGACTTTTTCCATAAAACCAATGGCTACCAGCGGGGCGTTGGTCTGCCCTTCGTACATCCCTTCCATGGCAGCAAATTTCATGGGCTGAACCTTAGCAATGATCCTTGCTGACTCGTCGCCTGAATAGATATTCAGCAGCGACATTACCAGTCCAAAGGTTGCTGCTACCACTATGCTGCGCTTGGCGAAAAGTACATGCCTTTTTTTCAGGATGTACCAGGCACTGATGCCGATCACGAAAATGGCGGCTAAGACATAGCCCGATGTGATCGTGTGCAAAAATTTATTGATGGCAACAGGGGAGAAGAGTACTTCCCAGAAATTCATCATCTCGTTCCTGGCGGTTTCAGGGTTGAACCGCATGCCTACCGGATATTGCATCCATGCATTGGCTACCAGTATCCAGAGTGCCGACAGGTTGGCCCCGAAAGCTACCAGCCAGGTGGACAAGAGGTGAAATTTCTTGCCTACCTTGTTCCATCCAAAGAACATGATGGCGATGAAGGTCGACTCCATAAAAAAGGCCATGATGCCTTCGATGGCAAGCGGGGCTCCGAAGATATCGCCTACGAACCATGAATAGTTGGACCAGTTCGTGCCAAATTCAAATTCAAGGATGATCCCTGTGGCAACCCCGATGGCAAAATTGATCCCAAATAGTAACATCCAGAATTTGGTGATCTTTTTCCACTCCGGATTGCCTGTCTTCACATAAATCGACTCCATTATGGCAATAATGAAAGTCAGGCCTAAGGTGAGCGGTACAAATATCCAGTGGAACATGGCTGTCACTGCAAACTGCAATCGCGACCAGTCGACCAATGCAAAATCAACATTTTCCATAGTGTTAATTGGTTTTAGTTAGTTGTTCTATAACATGGTCACTTCGTTCTTCATCAGAATCGAAGTTGGTGTTTAAATAATTGGGAAAGAAAAACAACTTGAGGATGGCAAACATGATAAACAGCTTGATAAGGATGATCAACCACAGCCTTTTGCCTACTGGACTGAGATTCCTGAAGCCATTGTAGTAAAAGTAAAAGACCTGTGCAAAGACGTTTTTCTTCAATTAATTCGATTTTTGGTATGCCAAATATAATAATAACCAAGTATTCTAATACCTGATTATTGGAATTTTTTATGTACAGGCACAGGAACACTCAACATATTTAGTTGCGGCATATACCTCCGGCTAATAGTCGAGTGTGAGGATGCCTCCTTTGGTAAAGCTGAAGAACTTTTCAGCGCTGGCCACTTTGACTCCATCCATCAGCATATCCTCGGTAATGCCTTTAACCTTCATACATCCCGGGCATGCCATGATCGGCACGCCTTTTTCAAGGAGTTTTCCGATCATTTCGTTTGAAGGCGGGAAATGATCTTCAAAAGTTACGGGTTCACTCTCTTTCAGTACGAGTTCAATGGCATTGATGTCGAGGTAAACGGCCACGTCTTTGTTTTCAGCCATCCTGGTGGCCATCATCAGTCCCATGAGGGCCCGGTGCGCATCATCACTGCCATGGGTGATGTGCACGAACACCCCGGTTGTTTCATATTTTACTGTCTTTTTTGCTTTCTCCATCGCCTTTGCGGCGTCTTCATCAACATCAACATTGATACAACTTACAGCCAGGGCTGCAATAAGGAGCAATCCTAATATTTTTTTCATGATACAGGGTTTTATTCAGCCGGTTCGCCGGTTTCATTTTCAGATTTCTTTTCAGGTTCTCCGATGAGGATTCCGCCAACGCCATATCCCGATTCTTCAATGGCGTGCTTCAGGTCGTCACTTCCCAGTTTATTCGGGTCGAATTCAACCCTGGCCTGTTCATCTTCAAGCGTAACTTTTGCATTTTGAACCCCGTCCAGGCCCTGCAAGGCATTGGTAACCGTTTTCACACATCCGTCACAGTGCATGCCGGTCACCTCAATTATGGCAACCTCTATCTTTTCAGATTTCGCAGTTTCTGTTTTTTCTTCCGTTGTCTGTTCAGATTTTTGGGTGTTGTTGCACGCAGCAATCAGCAATGCGAGCAATAGGATGATAGGGAGTTTTTTCATGGTTTTGAGTATTTATTGAACGAAAACAAATGTAATAAATATATATTGAAAAAGCTACGCTTTTAGTGTTGGGTCCCGATAAAATGCAAATCTTTGATTTGCTCTTTTATCGTGGATCCTCGAAAAACAATGAAATCAAAGATTTCTGGTTTTTCGGGATGTTAAGTGTTGGGTGTTGAGTTAATTTTAACTTCAAACTCCGAACTTTGATATGATTTCTGTTTTTGTTATATTTGAAGGAAACCAATTAGCTATGAGAGTTAATTTTACCGTCGTTTTGCTGCTTGTATTTTCATTAGTTACGCTTGCACAGGATTATTCTACATGGGGGGAGATCTATGATTATGAGGTGGGGGATGAGTTTCATTACAAGGAATTACATTATACCCACGACTATTGGCTTTTCAGGGATATTAATAAAATCATAGTTGGAAGGGATGAATCTAGCGGGGGAGATACGATAACATATACAAGATTTGTAAAACAGTATACGATAATTACGAGCGGACCGGAAGGATATGAAGAGTTTTACGAGAACCGGGTTGTATATAATGCGAATTCTTTGTGTTTTGCTGATTCAGTATACTATACGGATGATTATAATGGTAGAAAAATTAGTCTGTTAGATTATACTATTGGCCAGGATGTTAACAGTGATGAATATGTGGACGGATGTGGTTTGGCAGTGTACAGGCGGAACTATTGGGATCCTGCTCCAAATAACCATTCAATTCGACTATTGTACTTCAAAAAGGGTGAAGAGGAATGGGGCACACCGAATCCGGTAGTAGGCATTCCTATTTTGAAACAGCAGAGAAATGATATTCAAATCTACCCCAATCCCGCCAGGGATAATCTTCAAATATCATCTTCTGAAAACATTGAAGGATTGATGATCTGCGACCAATATGGCAGGCT